>JBAYVY010000233.1:0-6107 GCA_041674345.1 Phycisphaeraceae bacterium
ACGGGTGATCGCCGTTTTTGAGCCAAAAACGAATGTTTGTCGAAAAATGGTCGAACATTGGCTCGTCTTACCGCCGTTTTTGAAGCAGAATCGAGGCTTTTTGACCCCGTGAACGGTTACGAATTATTAAATCCCCCCAGCTCGCAAGCGAGAGAGACGATCAAGGCATGGTTGAAGAATCTCTGGGATATTCGCAACAAAGTAGTTCATGGTTCTGACCCTTTGATAGCATCACGCAAAATCGCGGTCGAGTTCCGTCTCTTGGCGGGGTGTGTTCTCATCGCAGTTTTTGAACGAACAAACAAATGCAAGAATGAAATCAATACACTGTTCAAGGAACTTGACAGTTCAAACCAGAATACCGCAGGGCTTTTCCAATTACCGAACTCATTCTGGCGACTCGTTCAAGATCAATTTTGTTGACTCCCCGCCCGCTGAAGCGGACGGGCCGAGTTCGGATTACTTCGTGAACGTAAAACTCTTCCCTTCATAATCCACCTTGATCGTATCGCCGCCGGTGAACTCGCCGGTGAGCAGCTTGCTCGCCAGCGGGTTTTCCAGCCGTTGCTGGATCACGCGCTTCAGCGGACGCGCGCCGAACGTCGGGTCGTAGCCCTCCTCGGCCAGCGAATCTTTCGCCGCATCCGTCAGTTCAATGTTGATCTCCCGCTCGGCCAGTCGGGCCGCCAACTGTCGCAACTGAATATCGACGATGTTGCGCAGTTGCCCCTTGGTCAACTGGTGGAAGATGATGACCTCATCAATGCGATTGAGCAGTTCCGGGCGAAAGTGCTGCTTCAACTGATCGCGCACCTGGGCTTCGATCTCGAAATCCTCCGCGCCCTTGTCGGTCATTTGTTGGATGGCGACGGAGCCGAGGTTGCTGGTCATGGCGATGAGCGTGTTCTTGAAATCAACGGTGCGGCCATGCCCGTCGGTCAGCCGTCCGTCGTCGAGCACCTGAAGCAGAATGTTGAACACTTCGGGGTGCGCCTTCTCGATTTCATCGAACAGAATCACGCAATAAGGCCGGCGGCGCACCGTCTCCGTGAGCCGGCCCCCCTCTTCGTAGCCGATGTATCCGGGCGGCGCGCCGATCAGCCGCGCCACCGCGTGCTGCTCCATGTATTCGCTCATGTCGATGCGAACCATCGCGTCTTCGGTGTCGAACAAAAACTCCGCCAGCGCCTTGCACAATTCCGTTTTGCCAACGCCGGTCGGCCCCAAAAAAAGAAACGACCCGATCGGCTTGCGGGGGTCGCCGAGTCCGGCGCGACTTCGCCGCACCGCATCCGCCACGGCGGTCACGGCATCGTCCTGCCCGACCACGCGCTTGCGCAGCTGTGATTCCATCGCGATGAGTTTGTGCTTTTCGCCTTCGAGCAATTTCGACACGGGGATGCCCGTCCACTTGCCCACCACCTCGGCAATGTGTTCAGGCGTCACTTCCTCGCTGACCATCGCCCCATTGGTCGCCTGTTGGTCCAGCGTCTTTTCCGCTTCCTCCAGTTGGCGTTGAAGGTCGCGCATCTCGCCGTACATGATGCGCGCGGCCCGCTCCAGTTCGCCGGTGCGTTGCGCCTGTTCCAGTTCCGTCTTCTTCGCGTCAAGTTGTTCTTTGAGTTTCTTCGCCTTGTCGAGCAGACCCTTTTCGTGTTCCCAGCGCGCGGTCAGTTCCGCGTTCCGCTGTTTGAGTTCGGCAAGCTGTTTCCCCGCCGATTCAAGCTGTTTCTTGGACCCCTCATCGGTTTCCTTTTTCAGCGCTTCGCATTCGATTTCCAGTTGCAAAATGCGTCGGCGAAGTTCATCCATCTCCGAGGGCATCGACTCGTTTTCGATGCGCAACCGGCTGGCCGCTTCGTCGATCAGGTCGATCGCCTTGTCGGGCAGAAAGCGCGAGGTGATGTAGCGATTGGACAACTGCGCCGCGGCGACCAGGGCCGCGTCCTGAATGCGCACGCCGTGGTGCGCATCGTAGCGCGGCTTGAGTCCGCGCAGAATGGCGATGGTCTCTTCCACGCTGGGTTGATCGACGTAAATCGGCTGGAATCGCCGCTCGAGGGCCGCGTCTTTTTCGATGTGCTGACGATATTCATCCAGCGTCGTCGCGCCGATGCAGCGCAATTCCCCGCGGGCCAGCATCGGTTTGAGCAGATTGCCCGCGTCGGCGCTGCCTTCGGTTTTGCCGAGTCCGACCACCGTGTGCAGTTCGTCGATGAACAGAATGATCTGCCCGTCGCTTTGCTTGACCTCGCGCAGCACGGCCTTGAGTCGCTCCTCAAACTCTCCGCGGTATTTCGCACCGGCGATCATCGCGCCCATGTCCAGCGCGATCAGTCGCTTGTCTTTCAATGACGCGGGCACGTCGCCGTTGGCGATGCGCAACGCGAGTCCTTCGACAATGGCGGTTTTGCCGACGCCAGGTTCGCCGATGAGCACGGGGTTGTTCTTGGTGCGACGGGTCAGCACCTGCGTGGTGCGGCGAATTTCATCATCGCGTCCGATCACCGGGTCGATGCGGCCCTCGCGGGCACGCTGCACCAAATCCTGCCCGTACTTTTCCAGCGATTCATACTGACTCTCCGCGTCGGGGCTGGTGACGCGCTGGCCTTTGCGCAGTTGCGTGACGGCATTGAGCAAATCCTTGCCGGTCACGCCGTTGACGCTGAGCACTTCCTTCGCCGGCCCCTTCGTCTCGGCCAACGCCAGCAACAGATGTTCGGTGCTGACGTACTGATCCTTCAGTGAAGTCGCTTCCCGCTGCGCCGCACCAATCGCTTCATTCAAATCACCCCCGGAAGTGATCGCCGCACCCTTGACGGTGGGCAGCCGGTCCAGTTCCGATTGCGTGATGGAAGCGATGCGGTCGGGCATCGCGCCGATGCGCTGAAGCAACGACCCGGCCACGCCCTGTGCGTCATCAAGCAGAGCATTGAGCAGATGCAGGGATGTGACCTGGCCGTGGCCGAGTTCCTGCGCCTTGAGTTGCGCGTTGGCCAGCGCTTCCTGGGCCTTGGTGGTGAATTTGTCCATAGCGGGCATGATGAAAACCTCCCGGTTGCAAGCAACCATCAAATCACAAGCAGCGGCCATGCCGGCGGCGTGAGACGAGGCACGCTGCCTAAATGATGATATTCACTGCGCTTGCAAAATAGCATCACCGCGCGAAACCTTCCGGGGTCTGCCGGTATGGCAGCCCCCGCAAGTTTGGGTGCCGATTAATCAATTGTCCCTGACTTTTGCGGACGCAGATTCCCGAAAGCATTTACCTTACTTTTACTTCCGACCGGTTCCCCGCCGTGGTACATCTTTGGGCATGGCACGGAATCCCGGAAAATCCGCCTCACGCCGGCAACTCGCCTGTTCAGCGCCCGAACGCTTGCTGCGATACTTCATTGGCGTGATGCTGCTGGTGATGATCGTATTCGCCATCGTCCTCGAATCGCCACAATCTTCTTCGTCGCGCATCGTGTCCGCAAGGCCTGGCATCGCTATCACCGCATATGATGTCCCATCACCGCTTCCTGTCACATTTGCTCTCGCGCCCCGCACACTCAACGAATTACTTGCTTTGCCGGCCGACCAATTGGGCAAGGTCGATATCGCCCGAATAAATCTACTTTGTGCGACGGGTCTGCCGGGAGCGGAGAAATTGGATGTCGAACACGCACTGGCCACGCTCGACCAGTGGGCGCAGCGCGTCGCCTTTGAAACCGAACGACATTTGTACCGCATCACCGATCCGCGCTACGCGGAGCATTATCAACACAGCGAAGCGTACTTCCGGGCCGAAATGCTCATGCAGGTGCTTTACCAAGACCTCGGCGTGAAATACGACATGGAAACGGTCGGCAACTTCTCCTTCAAAGATTCCCGCGTCGCTTTCATCCACGGCATGATCGACGACGCCAACGGCGGAACCTGCGCCTCCATGCCCGTCATGTACGTCGCCATCGGCCGACGACTCGGCTATCCGCTCAAACTCGTCACCACCGAAGGACACGTTTTCGTCCGCTGGGAGGGTACCGAACATTCCAACCCTGACTTCCGGGGGCGGGGAAGATTCAATATCGAAACAACCAGCGGCTTCATGGGTTATCCCGATGATTACTACAAGACCTGGCCCTTCAAACTTACCGACGAACAGGTCCGCACGAACGGGCACCTGTTGTCCCTGTCACCTTCCGAGGAATTCGCCCAATTCCTCGCCTCGCGCGGCCATTGTGCCATCGACAACGACCTGACCGGCTTCGCCGCCCGCTGCTATGAAAACGCTTATCGTTACGACACCTTACGCCCCTGTTACGCCGCGTGGTGTGTCGATGCCGCGGCGCGCAGCGATTACCAACCTTTCACCCCCGCCCTGATCGGCCTGCTTGCGCAACACGGACATGGCCTGATTATTCGTCGCCCCTTCGATGACGATTTTCCCACGCCCGACTACTTCACCGGCCCTCGTCCCCCCAACGCACCGCTTACCCCCGGCATGGGCATTCAGCCGCCGCAACCACGAGCACCCGGAATGCCGCAACCCATGATGCCCGGAATATCGCAACCCATCGCCCCGATGGGACAACCCGTGATTCCTCCGTTTCCACAAGAACCCCCGTTCAGGAGCCCGCCATGAAACTTCGTACGCTCGCAATCGTCATCGTCGCGTTGCTGTTCGCCGCCATCGCATCTCCGGCGCAAGCCATGTACCACCCCGGCATGGGCCGCTTCATGCAGCGCGATCCAGGTCCGGGCGGCATTTACGGGGCCGTATCCCATCACAAGCGAAGTGCTGGATCGGGAGCATCCAGCCATTTCATCCCGCAGGATCAATATGGCGATGGCATGAATCTGTATCAGTATGTGCGCAGCAATCCCATAGCACTCGTTGATCCAATGGGGCTTGAAGCCCTGATGCAAGTAGATGTAGTTGAAGGTGACACCGGACAAATCGGCGTCGTGGTCAAAGTCAGGTTGGACAAATACGAATGCTGCCGGTTGGTGCGTTTTGTTCAAGTTGTTAAAGAACATCGCGTCGGCATGTTTGGACAATCTGGTACTGGCGACAATGGAGTGGTTGATAGCCCAAACTGGGGTGGAATCATTCCAGCATGGACACCATGGTATACGACAGATGTCGCGGGGCCAGACAAGAGTGGCGACTGGGAATGGTGGGAGTTACGGGATCAACCGGGGCTTTCACTTACGGCCAATTCATGGAATACACGAGCGTTCTCGCAGGACTTTGAAACATGCGCCATATGCATAAGCGGCAAGGGTGGATATACTCACGGCAGATTGCTGGGTTGCGTCAAGTGGGGACAATTCTGGGCGGCGGCAACCGATCAATATCCGGAGGATCATCGCTGGTACGGAAACAAACATTTGGGTAAGGGAAATCTTCCAAGTGCGAACATGCTGCAAGTATTCAACAAATTTGAAGACCTATGGAACGGCTTTCATATTGCCGTCGAAGTTCCTGAAGGTGGCGGTGCTTAAAACCGAAGAGGAATTCGCTCCATGATATCCCTACGAAACATCATCTGGTTGTATTTCGGATTTGTCGCCGCCGCTGCGATGGCAGTCCGGGTACTGGAAACCACCGTCCAGAATTTACGAGGGGGGCTCGTCTTGGTAACGGTATTTTCGTTGAGCGTCCTGTGCGTCAGCGCTTTTCTATTTATTCGAGCCATCCAAGTAATTCCACAAGATGGCCGAAACGGAGAAATCAGCCGGGTTCGGTTGGTATTGGTTCTCGCCAATGCCATCGCGGGAGGTATTGCGCTGGGTCGCATCGCACTGAATCCACCCGTGATGATGTGGAATATAGAAGGAATCGTCACAGGCGCAATCATTGTCGGCGCTTGTACCTGGATTGTCCTTATGGTGTGCGAAGGGTTTATTCATCCGATGAAATCAAAAAAAGCGAATTCCAACCCAAAACACATCACCGATCATTCATCCTCGAAGTAAAGCGTTGTATCAACCGGAACCCCCTTTCAGGAGCCAGCCATGAAGATTCGCTCACTCGTCATCGCCACAGTCGCATTACTGTTTGCCAGCATCGCTGCGCCATCCGCAAACGCGATGTACCACCCCGGCATGGGCCGCTTCAT
>JBAYVY010000234.1:0-6071 GCA_041674345.1 Phycisphaeraceae bacterium
AATGAAATACAAGCAACTCAATGTCGTCCGAAACGAAAGCCGTTTAGCTCTCGTTATGCGAAAATCCCCTGAAATTCGCGTAATTCTGTTTCATGGGCACCTGAAAATTGGCTAAACCCCACTATCCTGTGACTACCTGAAATTCGCTCCTGCCGAAAACCAAATGCTTCCACCAAAGCGATCAAGTCCGCGAAGTCCACGTTCGCATGAGCGCCTTGCTGCAATCGTTCAAAGAGCTTTCGGGGCTTCAAATTACACCTTTGTTTTGTGTTTCATGCCGTTCACTTTCATCGGCAGGCCGAACAGGTCGATGAAACCGCGGGCGGCAGTGATGTCGTAGTTGTCCATCGCGAAGCTGGCGAGTTTCGTGTCGTACAGCGAATTTTTGCTGTCGGCTTTCACGGCCAGGGCGGTGCCTTTGTAAAGTTTGACGGTGGCGGAACCGGTGACGACCTGGTTGGTGTGGTCGATGAAGGCCTGCATGGCGTCGCGGAGCGGGTGGAACCACTGGCCGTAGTAAACCAGTTCGGCGTACCTGGCGGAGAGCTGCCGCTTGTAGTGGTAGGTTTCGCGTTCGAGTGTGAGTTGTTCGAGCGCTTTGTGGGCGGCGTAGAGGATCGTTCCGCCGGGGGTTTCATAGACGCCGCGGCTCTTCATGCCGACCAGACGATTTTCAACGAGGACGGTTTGACCGACGGCATGCTTGCCGCCGATCTCGTTGAGCGCGGCGATGATTTCGTGGCCGGGCATCTTTTCGCCGTTCACGGCAACGGGCGTGCCCCTGACGAAATCAACAGTGACGTAGGCGGCTTTGCCGGGTGCTCTTTCGACGGGCACGGACATGACGAGGCAGTTTTTCCAATTCGGCTCTTGATCGGGGTGTTCGATTTCCGCGCCTTCGTGGGAGATGTGCCAGAGGTTGCGGTCGCGGGAGTAGATTTTCTTTTTCGTTTGATCGACGGGGATGCCGTGCGCTTTGGCGTAGTCGATGGCGGTCTCGCGGCTGGTCAGACCATCGGCGATGAACTGCGGGTCTTTCCAGGGGCTGATGATCTGGAGGGTCGGATCAAGCGCCATGGCGGTGAGTTCAAAGCGGACCTGGTCGTTGCCCTTGCCGGTGGCGCCGTGGCCCACGGCGTCGGCCTTGGTTTGATGGGCGACCATGACCTGATGCTTGGCGATCAGCGGGCGGGCGATGGAGGTTCCGAGCAGGTAATCGTCTTCGTAGATCGCGCGGGCGCGGAGCATGGCGAAGCAGTATTGCTCGGCGAATTCCTTGCGGAGGTCTTTGACGACGACTTCATCGGCACCGGACTTGTAGGCCTTTTTCTCGATGCCTTTGAGTTCGTCGCCCTGTCCGAGTTCGGCGGCGAAGGCGACGAGTTTGACGCCGGGATAGCGGGTCTTAAGCCAGGGGAGGATGACGGAGGTATCGAGGCCGCCGGAGTAGGCGAGGACGATTTTCCGGGGGCTGGGGTTCCGGGGGCGGGGGTTGGTGGGGGAGGAAGCGGAAGCCATGACATGTTCCTTGTATTATTGATGGTCGTGCAGGTGCAGCATCGTGAGGACGAGTAGTTGGAGGAAGATCGCGCCGAGGAGCCAGGCGAGCAGGGCCACGGGGCGGGCGGTGTTGAGGACGGCCAGCAGGGCGCAGACACCGGCGAGGGGTTGGGCGAGGCCCAGGCCGACGGTTTTGAAAAGCGTCCAGTCGCCTTTGTCGGCCTGTGTGTGTTTCAGATGCCGGAGGATTTGCTGGAGCAGATGGGGAACCTGATGCGTGGGCGGGGCGTCCGCTTCATGCGAATCATCGGCGGCGATGGGTTGGGGGGCGGGGATGGGCGCGGTGGCCGGAACGGGCGCGGCGGGAGATGGGGCACTGTCCACGGCCGGAGGCCGAGTGCTTTCGGCGGCGTCCAGGGTTTCGGGTTGAATGGCCCAGGGCTTGAAGGGTCGCGGCGGGGTTTGTCGCTGCGGCGTGGCGGAAGTGTGTTGAGCGCCGGTTTTCTGAACCCCGGGGAATGTGGTTCGGCTGGAAATGGGGGTTGATTCGCCGTCGGTTTGACCGCCGGGGATCAGATCGGGGCGCAGGTGTTGGGCGATGACGCGGGCGACTTCGACGAGATTGCGCGCGACGAAATCGGCTTTGACCTCGGCGTCATCATCGTGGCCGGAGGCGTTGATGCGGATGGTGCGCGTCGCGGCTTGTTTGCCGGCTTCGATGTCGCGCGACTGGTCGCCGACCATCCAGCACAGCGGCAAATCCAGCTTCAAATCCTCCGCCGCCGCGAGCAACATGCCGGGTTGCGGCTTGCGCCAGGGATGCTCTTTGCGATAGCGCGGCACGGTGCCTTCGGGATGGAACGGGCAATAGTAGAACCGATCGACCAGTGCGCCGTTGGCCTGTTGTTTGAGCAGTTCGGCGATGCGGGCGTTGACGGCATCGACATCGGCCTCGGCGTATTTGCCCCGCGCCACGCCGCCCTGGTTGGAGACGACGACGATCTTGAAACCCAGGCCGCGGATGGAGGCGATGGCGGTCGCGGCTCCCTGAAGGAGTTTGACCTGGGCGGGGTCGCCGAGGTCGCCGTCGTTGGCGATGATGGTGTTGTCACGGTCGAGGAAGACGGCGCGATTCATGGTTAGCTCCGGGAGCCGGTGCGTGCGCACACCAGCGTAACGGAGAACGCCGGAAGTCGAAAGTCGGGTGGAAAGTGGGGGGGGAGTGGCAGGGCGAACGCATCTAAATTGGTCGATCAGCCATAGCGCTCAGAAAACAAGGATCGGATTGCTGAACGGGCATGGAGTGAATTCTGTTCATAGGCACTACGGACAGAAAAATGCGGATAAAAATTTAGATGCGTTTGCCCTGGGGGAAGTCGGAAGTGAGAAAGCGGCGGGGTGATGTTCTGAACTTCCGACTTCCCACTTCCGACTTCCCACTTTCTTATTACGCCGACGCTTTGGCGGCGACATTGCCGGCTCCGCCGCAGCCGCCTTCGCCGCTGGGCCGGACGTGCGGTTTGGCCAAGTCCTCCGTGCCCTTCCACGCATATGGATCGTGACCCGCGATCATCACAATGTCGCGGAAATCGGCCTGGGCGACGTGGCCCCGGCCCTCGATTCCGAACCACGGCAGCAGCGACGATGCGCTCATGTAATGATTCACCAGGCATCGCCGATATCCGCTGGTGCGGGTGTTCGGCAACGAACGATGCAGCAAATACCCGTTGAAAAACACAATCGAACCGGCGGGCGCCTCGACGGGCACCGCGTCGTCATCGGTGTAAGGATGTTTCCACGATTCGCCGGCACAGTCGAATCGCTTGTCACCATGCTGATGCTGAGGCCAGAGCACGCCATGTTTGTGCGAACCGGGAATGACCCACAGACAGCCGTTGTCGATCGTGGCGTCGTCGAGCGCGATCCATCCGCCGGTCAGCGAGCGATCCCGCGTGGGAATGTAGAACTCATCCTGATGCCAGGCCTGTCCGGGTTTACCGGCTGCCTTGATGAAGAGCATCGACTGCATGCACTTGACATCGGGGCCGATGACCTGAGTGAGCGTTTTCGCCATGACCCGATGCGCCAGGGCGCGGTACATGATCGGACTGAACTTGTGCGGATGATGGATGCACAGATACCGGCGAAGCACGTCATCGTCGGATTCGCCGTCGTGCGGGCCGAGCCAGCCGCCGTAGGTTCCGTACTTGCCCCGGCAGATGTCGGTGGCGTCGGTGTTCAGTTCGGCGACCTCCGCGGCGCCCAGCGCTTCGGTGACGACGATGAAGCCGTGTTCCGTAAAGAAACCGGCGACATCGAAACGATCCAGATCGGCGGCGCGGACGTAACCGGCGGGCAGGGTTCCGGGGGCGATGCCGGGGGCGGGGGCGGGCATGGGGAATTTCCTTGTTTGCGTGATTGAGGTCTTGCAACTGTTTTGATCGTAGCCGATGATGGGACGATGACCATGACCGACCCACACCAAAAGATATCTGAAATTACGATGTCGTCCCTACCCGACCGGGCGTACTTCGGCGATGTCACCTATCCGCCTGGCGGGCGTTGCGGCCCGCGCATGCAGTTGTCCGTCCAGTTCGTGATCGTCCACAGCGGACAGGCCGAGGTGACGTTCGGGCGAGAAAAGCATCTGGTTCCGGCGAATCATGTCTGCCGGCTCTGGCCTGGCGTGACCGATGAGTTCGCTTTTTCACCCGATACGCCGACGCATCACACCTGGCTGGATTTGTATTTCGAGAAGTTGCCGCGGGGTTTGCGATCAGGGCTGGCGAAGACACCGTTTTGTCTGGGGTTGACCCGGCGCATGCAGGCGGTGCTGGAGTTGGGCCTGGCCGGCCGGCACACCGGCGGCCCGCCGCAGCATCGCATGTTGTGCCATCTGGGGGCCGTGTTTTTTTACGCCTACATCGACGCGGCGGCGAACCTCAGCAGCGAACGCCCCGTGCCGCCACCGGTACTGAGGGCGCGGCGGTTCATCCGCGAACACCTGGCCGAGCCGATCGATCTGACGCGGGTCGCCGAGGCGGCCAACATCACCGCCAATCATCTGGTGCGCCTCTTTCACAGCCATCTGCACACCACGCCGATGCGATACCTCTGGCAGTTGCGCGTGCAGCGCGGGGCCGAGCTGCTTCGCGGCACGGGGCTGAGCGTTTCGGAAGCGGCGTACCAGGTGGGCTTCGCTTCGCCGTACCATTTTTCACGCCTGTTCAGCCGCCAGATGGGTGTCTCGCCGCGACAATGGCGGGAGAAGGTGTGGAGAGGAAAATAAGCCAACAGCCAACAGCGAACAGCCAACAGCGAACAGGAGAAAAAGGTGGATTCGCCTCTTGGCTGTTTCCTGTTGGCCATTGGCTCACCTGTTGGCTGTTGGCTTATGGCTGTTGGCTATGTTGCCCACGGCACGTTCCCTCGCGGGTTCGGCAGTTTCCCGCGCAGCGGTTCCATCGCCTCACGCAGTTTCGCATCATCCGGCACATCCAGACGCAACACGGCATACAAATCGCCGCCCCCGGAAGGGGTGTGAATGCCAGCGCCCTTGAGCCGCAGCTTTTTTCCGCCGGTGGTGAGCGGCGGAATCTTCAGCGTTGCCCGCCCGTCCAGCGTCGGCACCTCCACCGTCGCGCCGAACAACGCCTCGTCAATGCTGATCGGCACATCGACGTACAAATCCAATCCCTCCCGGTGAAACCACGGGTGTTCGGCGATGTGAATGGTCAGAATCAGATCGCCCGCCGGTCCGCCCATCGGTGAAGCGTGCCCCTTGCCGCGCAATCGCAATTTGCCGCCGTCGGCGATACCTGCGGGAATCTTCACGTCCAGCGTCTGCGTTTCACCCCCGCCCCCGGAAGTGGCCAGTCGAATCTGTGTGCTGCCGCCCTTCGCCGCGGTGTCGAACGGCACGGTGATCGTGTGTTCAAGGTTTTCACCGGGCATTTCCGCCGATCTGCTGCGAGCGCGTCCGCGTGTGCGCGATCGTCCGCGTGGTTGGGATTGTTGGAAGAACTGCTCGAAGATATCGCTGATGTCCGGTCCGCCGCCGGCTCCGCCCGATGAATGGAAGCTGAAACCTTCGGGGCCGCGGTAGGTTCTGCCCTGTCCGCCGGCGAAGGGATCGGTCTGGGGGGCTTCATGTCCGTACTGATCGTAAGCCTGTTTTTTCTTCGGATCGGACAGCACGTCATATGCTTGCTGAAGTTCGGAGAAACGAGCGGACGCCCCCGCTTCCTTGTTCACATCGGGGTGATATTGCTTCGCCAGCCGACGGTATGCTTTTTTGATCGTATTGGCGTCGGCATCGCGCGCGACGCCGAGTATGTCGTAAAAATCTCGTGGCATGACAATAGTATATGTCGCTCCGCCGTCTGTCGGAAACGGATCGCCCCCGCCAAAGCGTTGGAGCAGGGCGAACGCAAGTAGGCGGCAATCAAACCCCCTCTCCCTTGCAGGGAGAGGGTTGGGGTGAGGGTAGATCGCCGGATCACGGAGAATCCGACGTTCATCCCCCTCACCCAACCTCTCCCCCACTTGGGGGAGAGGAGTAAGAAGTTCCC
>JBAYVY010000235.1:0-5927 GCA_041674345.1 Phycisphaeraceae bacterium
AAAAACGGCGTTTTTGACCCAAAAACGAGGGTTGCAAGAGCCAAAATCGACCTTTTTCGTTAGCTTTCATTGGCTGACCCTCATTATTGGCTCAAAAACGGCGATTCTCCGTGAACGGTTACGAATCCGCCATCCGCGTTAAAATGTCCCCATGCGTTCCAACCGCCCCCATTTCAAAAAGCCCCCGCTGGTGATTCAGCCCACCACGCTGTGGGATTACCCCTCGCAACACTACGGCGACGCCACGCAGGGCGACCCCAACTACCGCGGAGCCACGCCCAGTTACATCATCTGGAATCTGCTTCAACGCTACACGCGCCCTCACAACGTCGTGGTCGATCCGTGTTGCGGGTCGGGGACGACGCTGGATGTTTGCCGCGATCTGGACCGGCAGGGCATCGGCTTCGACATCTCGCCGCAACGCGCCCCCGGAAGGGATGACATTCAAAAAGCCGACGCGCGACATCTGCCGCTGCCGAATAAGTCCGCCGATTTCGTGTTCATTGATCCGCCCTATTCCACGCACATCGAATACTCCGACGATCCGGCTTGCATCGGCAAATTGCACGTCACCGAGGGCTATTACCCCGCGATGGAACAGGTGTTCGCCGAGATCGCCCGCATCCTCAAACCCGACCGACATATGGCCCTGTACGTCAGCGATTCATATGAGCACGGCTCACGCCCCCGGAAGGGGTTTCATCCGATCGGCTTTGAACTGTTCGCGCGATTGAGCGAACACTTCGAGCCGGTCGATATCATTTCAGTGGTGCGGCACAACAAAACGCTGACGATGGGCAACTACCGCAAAGCCGCCGAGGAACAAAACTTCTTCCTGCGCGGATTCAATTATCTGTTCATCATGCGCCAAGCCGCATCCTCGTCACGACGATGAAGTGATTCAACCGGGCACGATGTTTTTTTTCGTCAAACATCATCATGCGAATCGCGCAGACCCGGCAGGTCGCGCATCACCCGCATGATGACATCCGGCGTGAACCCCCGCCGCGCCAGCACACCCCACAGTCGCCGCTTGCGCGTCGCCGGGTCGCATCGCCTCAACGCCGAGCTTCGCAATCGCTGCTCCGCCAGCCGCCTCGCCCCCGGAAGGTCGTCCTGTGACGCATCCCCCTCGCTGAGCAATCGCGCGATCAACTTCGCTTCCACTTTTTTCTGTCGCAGTTTGAACGCCAGCAATCGCGGGCCGGCGGGTTTCTGTGATCGCAACTGTTCGATGTATGCGCGGGCGAACTGTTCGTCATTCAACCAGTCGCGATCGACCAGCCGCTCCACCACCCGCGTGGCGACCGCGTCATCATGCCCGCGCCGGCGGATGCGATCGCGCATGTCGCCGGCGCTCATCGCCCGCCGCGCCAGCGCGTTCAGCGCGTAGCGATACGCCTTGTCTTCATCGACGGCTTGCGCCACGTTGGCCGCCAGGGATTCGGTCCACGCGGCTCCAACGACGACATGCAAATCATCGACGACCTTGCGGGGCAATGTCGCCACGACCTTGCCCCCGACACGAATCATCACACGCGTCGGATCACGCTGCGTGGGTCGAAGGGCCGTGATGGTTTGAACTGACTGATTCATTCGATTTTATTAACCGCAGAGGCGCAGAGGGGAAAAGCAGAACATCAGAGCAGCAGAAAAGCAGAACATGTTGCCGGGGGCTGATGTTCTGTTGTTTTGCTTTTCTGCTGTTTTGTTTTCATGCTCTGCGTCTTCGCGCCTCTGCGGTTCATTTTTCCCTCAAACGCCGTTTTTCGGGCACAGGTCGGCCAGCGGGCATTCGTCGCACTTCGGGCCGCGCGCCATGCACACCTGTCGCCCGTGATAAATCAGCAGATGCGACAGCATCGTCCAGTTCTTTCGCGGGATCAGCGTCATCAAATCCCGCTCGACTTTCACCGGGTCGGCGTGTTTCGTGAAGCCCATGCGAAACGCCAGCCGTTTGACATGCGTATCGACGACGACGCCTTCGTTTTTGCCGAAGCAGTTGCCGAGCACGCAATTGGCGGTCTTGCGGGCGACCCCCGGAAGTTTCAGCAACTGGTCCATCGTTTGCGGCACGTTCCCGTCGAATTGTTCGACGATCACCTGTGCCGCGCCGCGAATGTTTTTCGCTTTGGCGCGATAAAACCCGCAACTGTGAACGATTTTTTCAACGTCTTCCTGTTCGCTTTCGGCCAGCGTCGCGGCATCGGGGTATTTGCCGAACAGCGCGGGCGTCGTTTTGTTCACGCGTTCATCGGTGCATTGCGCCGAGAGGATCGTCGCCACGAGCAACTGATACGCATCGCGGTGTTCCAGCGCGGTGTGGGCCGCGGGATACAACTTTACGAGCTTTCGATAAATCGACCCGGCCCGTTTCTTCGCATCGCCCGCCGCCGCTGTGGTTTTCTTCGCCGCCATGATTGCACCTCATAACGTGAGTTTTGGATAACCAGGGGCTTGCCGAATCGGGTAGCGAGTGATGAGTAGCGAGTAGCGAGTGACGACCGGCCCATGACGTGGGAACGGCCCGATACGTCGGTTCACGCTATCCACCGCACGACTCGCTACTCACCACTCGCTACTCGCTACCCAACGCACCTACCACCCTTGCCGGCGACGTCTTATTCCAAAACGCAGGTTCACATGCGGGATCAAATCTGATACGACCAATCCTCGAAGCGGCGATCCGCTTCCTCCTCGGCCAGCAGGGCGTCGTCGTCGATGGAACAACCGGCCAATTCCCTGGCGCGGCGCAGCGCGGCCTTGGCGCTGGCGAAGACGCCGAACTGCGTGGGGAAAACGTTGTCCACGCCGATCAGTTTCGTCAGACCGCCGCGATGGAACACGTCCATCAGTTCGCTCTTGACGCCGCAGAGTACGATGTGCCCGCCGCGCGCCTGCATTTTACGGGTGACGTCTTCGATCACGGCCAGCACGGTGGAATCCACCGAATGCGTGCGTTTGAGGCGGATGACCATGACGCGGACGGGACTGAGGACGACCTGCATGAGGCGTTCCTGCAACTCATCGGCGACGCCGAAAAACAGGTCGCCCTCCAACTGAAGAAACAGGACGACGGAAGCGGAACCGGCCCGGTCGCGCAGGGGCCGCTCGATGTAGATGCCGCCGGGCTGATGCACCAGATGGAACAAATGCAACCGACTGGTCTGACGGATGTGCATCGCCAAACTCAGAAATATCCCGATGAAGATCGCGTATTCCAGCGGGAGGATCACCGTGGCGGCGAAGGTGGTCAGGCAGACCCATCCGTCGGCGCGATGGGCGCGGAACAATCGCACGATCATGGGAATGTCGATCAGCCCGACCGCGATGACGAACAGCACCGCCGCCAGCGCCGCCAGCGGAATGTACCTGGCCCAATCGGCGAAGAATAGATAGATGACCGCGACGAACAGGGCGTTGAACACCGCGGCGAATCGCGTCTCGGCGCCAGCCATGTAATCCAGCGCCGATCGCGTGAAACTGCCCGAACCGGGAATGCACTGGAAAAACGCCGTCACGAAGTTCTTGAAACCCTGCGCGAAAAACTCCTGATTCGGGTTGATATGCTCGCCGGATTTGGCGGCAATCGCTTTGACAATCGCCACCGATTCCAACATGCCCAGCAGCGCCAGCGCCACCGCCCCGCCGAACAGCGCTTCACTCTGCGCCCAGGTGACCCCCGGAATATGAAAACCGGGCAGCGCGGCATGAATGGGTTGGATGGTCGGCGTCACGCCGGTCCAACCCAGCAGCCCCACCATCGCCGCCGCCAGAACCACCGCCGTCAACGCGCCCGGCAGCATCTTCGATATCCACCGCATCAGCGCGATCACCGCCACGCACCCGCCCCCCAACAACACCGCGCGTAAATTGACCTGGCCCAGATGCGGCAGCAGCCGCTCAATCGCCCCCAACGCCCCCGGCAAATGATGCTCCCCCGCCCCCGGCAGCTCGATCCCCAGAAAATTCGGCAACTGACCGACGATAATCAACACCCCCGCGCCCGACGCCACGCCGATGATGACGCTTCGGCTGACATAACGCACCATGTTGCCCATCTGAGCGGCGGCGAACCCCAGTTGGATCAGCCCCTTGAGCAGCGTCAGGCCGAACACCAGTTCCAGGTACAAAGCCGCCGACTGTTCGGGTGAAAATCCGGTCGTGTTGGACATCGACAGCAATCGCGTCACCGCCGAGGCGATCAGCAGACTCTGCGTGTTGGTCGGGCCGGTGGTCAGGTGTTCGCTGGAACTGAGCAGCGCGCCGAGGATGCCCTGAAACACGGAGGTGTAAAGCCCGTACTGCGGCGGCACGCCCGCGATCAACGCATATGCCATCGCCTGAGGCACTTCCACCACGGAAACCGTCAGACCGGCGACGATGTCCCGACGAAACTTGTGCAGATTGTAGTGCCGCACCGTCGTGATCGTCGGTCGCAGGGGTTGCAATATCGCGTGGGTGAAAGCACTCATTCCATGACACCTTGGATTCCGTCGCGGCCCCAACAACAGGCGGGGCGGCAACGTGCGAAGTCTAGTGACTCGCGTTGCCGCACACAAGACCGATCCCGCGACGAACCCTCGGCCCCACGGCGCGATCACCGCCCCAAGAAAGTGCGTGAGAAGCGATGAGCGACGAGCGATGAAAAGAGCCGGCTTGAATCGTATTTCGCCGTCCAAGCGGCAAATGATGTCCGAAACTCGGTTCGCCTCATCCGCCCATCGCGCCGGCCAGTCTCTCCGCCATCCGTCCGTACATTGTCTGCGGATAGCGTTGCGCAAGTTGGCGATAGATATCGACGAGTTGTTTGGCCTGATCGTCCGGCAGTTTCGCGCCCTTCGCCTGAATCACGCCGAACGCCTGCTCGGACGCCATCTCATCCCTCAGCCATGCTTCGCCGCGGCACTTGCTCACCGCATCCCTCGCTTCCTTGCCGAAGTCCGCGCCGCGAAACTCATTGCCCAATCGCTTCAACTGCGAATACGCATCGTAACGATCCTCCGAACCGGCATCCCCCAGCGTTTTGATCGCATCGGCCACCTGCTGCCGGCCCACCTGTTCGACAGCGGCCACCAGTCGCTTGGCCGCGTCGCCGATTTCGCCTTCGCGCCGCGTCAGCGGTTGCGCCAGCCGCGTGGCGACGCTGAACTTGCCGAACTCGCCGGCCAGCTCCGCCTTGTCCAACTGCGCCGGATACGACTGTTCGCCCGTCAGCGGCTTGGCTTTGGCTTGTGCCAGCAGCGAATCCTTCATCTGCGCCGGCAGGTACACATCTCCGAAACGCGCTCCCGCACTCATCGTTATCACCCGCCCCTGCGCGTCGATGAGCGAAAACATCCACAGCTTGTTTTTGCCGGTCACCTGTATGTAATAGGCCGCGTTCTCATCCGACGCGACCACCCACTTCGACGGGTCCGCGCCGTGATCCTTGAGGTATTGCTTCGCCCCCGCCACGCCCCCGCCGTCGGTCTTCATCGCCACCAGAATCACCGAACGATCCCCCGAATAGGCCTTTTCCATCTGCGCCAATAGTTTCGGCGACCAGCCATTGCAGATGGGACACCACTCCTGAAAGAACAGTATCAACACCGCCTTGCCGCGAACATCGGCCAACTCGAACGGCACACCCGACGGATCGAACTTCACGCTCGGCCCGAACCGCGGTACCGGCTGAGGCGTCGGCATCTGCATTCGCATTTCCCCCCGCGCCGACGCCGACGCCGAAATGATGCACAAAACGAGCCAAAACCATTGCGATGAGATGTTGCGTTGCATGATGAATCTCCGAAAACGATTGAACGCGCCCGCCCCCGGAAGTCGTCACCGGAAACCGCCCGGTGACGCGAAAGCCGACCGCATTGTACCCCGCCGAACCCACGCCTCCAACGCTTGGGGCAACCGCAAGTAACTCCCCGGGGAACTTC
>JBAYVY010000236.1:0-5903 GCA_041674345.1 Phycisphaeraceae bacterium
GCCAACCTCGGCTCGCAACTGCGTGTCCACGAGGGCCTGTTCCCCAGTCCGCCGGGCGATACCCTGAGTGATCTTCGAGGCGAAATGGCGGAATTGCTGATGCAATCGGGCATCGCCGTCGAAAGCCACCATCACGAAGTTTCCACCGGCGGACAATGCGAAATCGACCTGCGACACGCGCCGCTGGTGCGGATGGCCGACGCCTGCATGATGTATAAATACGTCGTCAAAAATGTCGCCGCGCGGCACGGCAAGGTCGCCACGTTCATGCCCAAACCCCTGTTCGGCGACAACGGCTCCGGCATGCACACGCACTTCTCCCTCTGGAAAGCCGGCAAGCCCCTGTTCGGCGGTCGCCGCTACGCGGGTCTGTCGCAACTCGGCCTCCATGCCATCGGCGGCATCCTCAAACACGCCTCCGCGCTCATCGCCTTCACCAACCCCAGCACCAACAGCTTCAAGCGTCTGGTGCCCGGTTATGAAGCGCCGGTCAATCTCACCTATTCCTCCCGCAACCGCTGGGCCGCGATCCGCATTCCGACCTACTCGGATGACCCGCGCACCAAGCGCGTCGAGATTCGCTTCCCGGACGGATCGTGCAATCCGTATCTTGCATTCAGCGCGATCGCCATGGCGGCGATCGACGGCATCCGTCATAAGATCGACCCCGGCGATCCGCTCGACAAAGATTCGCCCGCGATCGCTCCCGACGAACTGCGTTCCCTTCCGGGGGCGCCGCACGATCTGGGCGAATCGCTCGCGGCTTTGCGAAAAGGCCACGATTTTCTGCTGGCGGGCGACGTCTTCAGCAAAGATTTGATTCATTACTGGATCGAATACAAACAGCAGACCGAAATCGAAGCCCTGCGTCAGCGGCCCCATCCCCACGAGTTCTGCATGTATTTCGACTGTTGAAATGAACAAACTGGACAATCGTGGTGAATGTCCGGTTTGTGGAAAACGTTGGAATAAGTGTCATGGTGAAACATCAGTCCAATGTCGCCATCCCCCATCCGCTGGACCTGGTGGGCAAGGCGGTCGGTTCGGTCGGTCGCCGACTGCGGCTGTCGGGCATGAGACGCAAGCCCGGCGCGGCACCGGGAATCGAACATCACGATCTGTCGCGGATGCCCGGCACCGGCGAAAAGGTTTACATCACCTGCATTGATTACAGCCCCAAACAGGTGCAACGCCGCGACATTGAATCCGGGCAGTTCGACGCCTTTCTCGCCGAACACCGCCCCGACTGGTGCAGGGTCCGCTGGATCAACATCGACGGCCTGACCGACATGCGCGTCATCGAAGCCATGGCGCGCAAGTACGATCTGCATCCGCTGGCCATCGAAGACCTGCTGCACTTTCCGCAGCGTCCGAAGGTCGATGCCTACGGCGGCGACGGCGAACACCAGGCGCGGCTGTTCATCATCACGCATATGCTCCAGATGACCGGCGGCACGCTCAACAGCGAGCAAATCAGCATATTTCTCGGCCACAATACGGTGCTGACTTTCCAGGTCACCCACGGCGACATCTGGGATCCCATCCGCGAACGCATCGGGAAGGACGGCTCGCGCCTGCGCGAAAATGACGCCAGTTTCCTTGTTTATGCGTTGCTTGACGCGGTGGTCGATTACTGTTTTCCGATACTGGAACAGTACGGCGAGCGGCTGGAGGATTTGGAGGAACACATTCTCAATCACCCCGACCAGCGCATCATCCACCAGGTCCACACGGTGCGGCGCGAGTTGCTGCTGCTTCGCCGCGAGGTTTGGCCGATGCGCGAAATGGTGCAGCAGCTTCAACGCGAGCCGCACGAGTGCATGAGCGAGAACACGCGGACTTATCTGCGGGACGTGTACGATCACACGGTGCAGATCATCGACTTCATCGAGACCTGCCGGGAGATGGCGGTCGGGCTGGCCGAGACGTACATGACCGCGATGAGCAACCGCATGAACGAGGTGATGAAGGTACTGACGATCATCGCGACGATCTTCATACCGATCACGTTTCTCGCGGGGGTGTACGGCATGAACTTCAAATATTTTCCTGAACTGGACTGGAAGTACGGCTACTTCATATTTTGGGGACTTTGCATTGGTATCGCGGTGGGTTTGCTCTGGTATTTCCGAAGAAAGCGATGGCTTTAATCGCATGATTCAACGAAGTGCCGCGATTGAGATGAAAGGCGTTTATCTGCAAAGAGGCGGACAAGCCATTCTTTCGGATATCACGTGGACGTTGCGACAGGGCGAGGTGGCGGCGATACTCGGCCCCAACGGGTCGGGCAAGACCACGCTGACGCGGGTGATCGCCGGTTATGAATGGCCGAGCGCCGGCGAGGTGCGCGTGTCGGGCCGGACGCTGGGTCATGTGGACATGCGAGAATTGCGCAAGCGGGTGCAGGTGCTCAATCTCTCGGCGCGTTTCGGCGTGGACGACGACCTGGCCGCGGTCGAAGCGGTGCTCACCGGGTATTTCGCGTCGCTGGCGTTGTACGAACGGGCGACCGAGGCGCAGGTTCGGCGGGCGGATCATCTGCTGGACGTGCTGGGCATGTCGGATCGCAAGGGGCATCGTTTCGGGCTGCTTTCCACGGGGGAACAGCGACGGGTGTTGCTGGCGCGGTCGCTGGTGGAGATACCGGACATTCTGATACTGGACGAGCCGACGGCGGGTCTGGACGTCAACGCGCGGGAGCATCTGCTGGCGACGATCGACCAGTTGCGTCATCTGCCGAACGCCCCGGCGATCATCACGATCACGCATCATGTGGAAGAGATCAGCCCGAATACGGAGCAGGTGGTGATGCTCAAACGGGGCCGAATCGTCGCGGCGGGCCGGCCTGAACAGGTCATCAGTCCCGAAACGCTGAGCGAATTGTTCGACTGCAAGGTGTTCGTGCAGCGGCGCAGCAAACGTTACTGGCTGGAGGTGTTGCCGGAGGCGTGGGTGGATTTGCTGAACGGTTCACGGGCTGGGGGGCAGGACAAACGCATCTGAATCGACGGCAGGAAGCACGATTACGCCTAGGCGACCGACGGCGATCAGGGGCGGATCGACCCCCGGATCGAGGCCCGCCGCCGGTGGCGTACGTCGGATGTGAGACTGATCCGTTCATCGGCGAAGCCCCCTCGCCACTTCGTCGCGGTGCCTTTGTCCCTTTTCTTTCTTTCCCCTTTGCGATAAAAGTAACGATCATGGCTCATCGTCGATTCCACTACGACGCCGCGTTTGAGCATTATCTGCGCGCCAAGACGATTCCATATGTCGTCGTTGATGAAGCGCGCAAGGCACTGCATGGGCAGGTGAAACTCAAAAGTTTCGACTTCGTGGTTTACGGCTCGAAGGGCGACAATCTGCTGGTCGATGTGAAGGGTCGCAAGCACACGGGGCGTTCGCACAAACATTTCGACAACTGGGTCACGGAAGACGACATCGAATCATTGCGGCGGTGGGAACAGGTGTTCGGCGAGGGTTTCATCGCGACGTTCGTGTTTCTTTACTGGTGCGAAGCGCAGCCGCCGGATGCGCTGTTTCATGAGGTTTTTGAATTGCGAGATCGCTGGTATGCCGTGCTGGCGATTTCGGTGAAGGATTACGCGGATCATATGACGATGCGAAGCCCGAAGTGGAAAACGGTGAATCTGCCGGCGGAGGATTTCGCCCGCCTCAGCCGCCCGCTGACGCAGTTGATTTGAGGAGGGGCTGGGGGCCGAAGTTTCGAGTTTCGAGTTTCGGGTTTCGAGAAGACCCTCTTGCTCGAAACCCGAAACTCGAAACCCAAAACTCGCCCCCCCCCCACGCTGTGCCTGGTGGTAGTCCGATTCGGGAAAGTACGCTACGCTGTTCAAGTCGCCGTCCTTTCTTTGATGCTGGACCGCGGCGACTTGGCGGGAAAGATCAGGAGACCCATCATGCTCGACATTGTGCATCGCATCGAGATTGACGCCGAGCGCGGAAAAGTGTTCGAGGCGTTGTCGCGTCAGTCCGGGCTGACCGGTTGGTGGACGACGGATGTGCGTGCGGAAACACACGTCGGCGGCATCTGTAAGTTCCGTTTCGGCGCGGGCGGCGGAGCGGATATGGAAGTTCTCGAAGTCCAGGCGCCGCACCTGCTGCGATGGCGATGCGCCGCGGGTCCGACCGCGTGGGTGAACACCACGATCATCTTCCGGCTGGACCGCAAGGAATCGACCGCCTCCGCCGCGGGCACCACGGTGCTGCGTTTCACGCAGCGCGGCTTCGCCGCCGAGAATGATGATTACGCCCACGCCAACACCAAGTGGGCCATTTATCTGCTGTCGCTCAAGCAACTGGTGGAAACCGGCCAAGGCGCGCCCTGGCCGAACGATGTGAAAATCGGTCGCGTGAGATGAGCGCTTCCAGAGGCGGGGGCATCACCCCACGTTGCGATCCGATTCGTACACGCTTTCCTGGTGCGCCATGACCGCCAGCGAGCGCGTGGCGTAAACGCTGATGATCGTGAGCACCGCCAGGCCGCCGAGCAGCAGCGCCGCCGGCCAAAGTTCCGCGTTGACGAACCAGCTCAGGTCATAGACGATCAGCCAGCCCAGGCCCCATCGCATCAGTCGCTTGCCCGCATGGATCGGCGTCGGCGCATGGCGTCCGATGCGCACCGCGATCAGCGCGAAGATCAATCCCGCCGCGGCCGGTCCGTGCCACAGGCCGCTCGCGCTTTCGACGCTCAGCCCGTCGCGCTGCGCCATCCATGCGATCATCACCAGCGTGATGAACGCCCACTGGCCCAGCACGGCCCACACTTCCTGCCCGGCCAGCGGCGGGCGTTTGCGCTCCAGCCGGTGGCACAACATGCTCACGAACGTCACATGCGTCATCACCGCCCACACCGGCCAGAGCGTCGCCATGTGCGGCTCGGCGATCAGCATATGCGTCGCGCGGATCAACCCCAGCGTCATCAGCCCCAGGGCCGGCAGATATTTTCCCGCCGCGTTGTAAAACACGAGCAACGTCGCGCACGCCAGGCACAGCAGCGTATTCACCGTCCCCAGCGCGACGCTGCACAAGATCGCCAGCAGCAGCGCCATCAGCGCGATGACCACCGCGTGGGTCACGCTGATTCGGCGTGAAGGGATCGGCCGATCCGGCGCGAACAGGCGATCCCGCCGAACGTCCAGCACGTCGTTGAGCACCATGCCGAAAATGTAGATGCCGATCGCCACGCCCGCGCTCAGGCCCAACGCTTCCCACGTCTGCCAGGGCGAATCGGCGCGGTGTTCGATCCGCCGACTCCACAACACCACCAGCCAGATGTCGCTGATGGCCGTCCAGACCAGTGCCAGCCGCGTGAGCTGAAGCACCGAGACAATCGTCGTCAGACCTTTGCGCATAATGCGGCCCCTTGCCCGTCGGGTGTTCGCAGCTTAGCATATTCCGCTCTCCGTATCCCGCCTCCGCCCCCGGCCTCCGCCCCCGGCCGACGGATATTTGTCACCGGCCCCTCGCGGGGGTATAAACACGGTCTTTCCCTCCAGACGTTTTCATCGAGCAAAGACATGCGGCTGACAGATATCCTCAAGCCCGAATGTATCAAAGTTCCTTTGGTCGCCACCGACAAGCAATCCGCTGTCTATGAGATGATTGAATTGCTGGCCGCGCAGGAACTGATCACCGATGTCCAGATGGTCAAACAGGCCGTCTGGCAACGCGAATCCACACGCACCACCGGCATCGGCCACGGCCTGGCCATCCCCCACGGCAAATGCGACTGTTGCGCCTCGCTGTGCATGGCGATCGGCAGGCCCGCGCAGCCCATCGACTTTAATTCGATCGACGGCCGGCCCGTTTCGGTCATCATCCTGCTGGTCAGCCCGAGCGACCAGACCGGCCCGCACATCCAGGCGCTGGCCACCGTCAGCCGC
>JBAYVY010000237.1:0-5788 GCA_041674345.1 Phycisphaeraceae bacterium
CGCCTTGTTGATGGCAGGAATCTGTTGCCCAGACTTCAGGGCCTCTGCGATCTGCGGCTCCGTCCAACCACGCGGTCCCATTTGCTTCGCAATCTTATCAGTTATTCCTGCACGGCCACTTAGGGCCCTCTACGCCCGCCCGCAGACGAGCTTGTTCCCATCGCCCGGCCTTCTGATGGGTGATTCCTTCTTCGGGACATACGCTCGCGATGATTCGGGACGGCTCCGCGAGGGGCGGCTCTACTTGGGCATACACGCCAGCGACTACGGCTCGGTCCTGACGACGCAAGTTCGGTCTTTCTCAGCGGCACTGTTCCGCCCCTACGCGTTTGCAGCCGATCGCCGCGACCCATGGTGGACGCTATTGGTCTTTTATAACAGCCTGCGTGAACTCGGTGGGGCCAAGACACTCTTTGATTCGGACATCCGCTCACGGTTGAAGTTCATGTTCAACCGCGAAGGCTTTGCGCACGACAACCGCCGCAACGTGCGAATCGTGGAGGAGCTCACCAGCCGACTTTCGCAATCCGAGATTGTGGGCATGATGGACCGGCTCTCCGCGCCCTATACGGCGGCCGACAATTCACAGGTGATTGATGCGTGCCTGGCTTCGAACATCATCGAGGTCGGCGTTGATATTGACAGGTTGTCCCTGATGGGGGTCGTTGGGCAGCCCAAGACCACGGCGACGTACATCCAGGTAACCGGCCGCGTGGGCCGTCGCTGGTGGGAGCGGGCAGGCCTGATTCTTATGCTGTACAGCCCGGCAAAAAGCCGTGACCGTTCGCACTTCGAGCAGTTCCACAGCTACCACCGAAGGTTGTATGAGCGCGTCGAGCCGACATCTGCAACCCCCTTTGCCCTTTCAGCCATCCAACGCGCTCTTCCAGGGGCATTGATTACTTGGGCGCGGCAACAAAGCGACGCCTCTGTCCAGAACCCGACCGCCTACGCGAGCGCGATTGATGCGGCCCACCAACTGCTGCGCGACCGGTGCCAAGCCGTTCAAACCCCCGAGGATATGCAGCGGTCGCTGGATGAGATAGACCGGGTGCGCAATGAACTGGCTTACAAGTGGAGCCAGAACCCGCAGGCATGGGAGGAGTTTCCGCCGACGGTCGATGGGGAATACCTCATGCTCTGGCCGGGACAGTTTGCGACGCTGCCGCAGCGGCAGCGGGGCGTGGTTGTTCCCAGCAGCATGCGTCAAGTGGACGGTAGTGCCGAACTTGGTATCGACCAAGGTTACGTTCCCGCAGCGGCCCCTGCAGCTCCCGCAGCAGGATCTGGAGCCCCTGCCGCAGCCGCACCGACAGTACCGCCCAGCCAACCCGCCAACCCTTGAAAGGTGATTAGCTATGGGAAACAAGCAAGTTCGCATCGGCCAGTTGATCGCTCCTTTCGGGCCGGGAAGCCTCTATACGGACCGACGCGGTACACCACACGTCGTGTGCGGGCTGGATCACTGGTTTCTGCGATGGGATCAGACGCTCGGCCTGGTGCAATGCGAAAGCCGGGCGGAATTCGAGCGGATTGAACCACGCTTATCTTCTCTGCTGCACGTAGACCGCTTCTGCATGCCGCCGGACTATCGATATGTTCGCCGCGGTATGACCCCGCCTCCGAACGCGATGCTCAATGTCCCGGCGCAGAGATTCCCTCGCTGGTACCGCCATACGCGCACCGGCGAGATGAGGCGGTTCAACCTTCACACATCGCGGATCGAAAACCCAGTCGGCGGCGGCCGCTGGCAGCCGGTCCGCTTCGTCGCCGTCTGTGCAGGCGGCCATCTGTGCGAGTTTCCGTGGAAGGAATGGATAGGTTGCCAGTGTGCCGGGGACGGAAACCTGAGCCTGACAGACCGGGGCGGCTCGGAACTGTCCAGCATCCGGATTGAATGCAAGTCGTGCCCCGCTGGTTCCTCGGGCCGCAAGGGACGGACCTTGGCTGGAACCACCATCAAACCGGACGTCGCCCATGGCGAACAAAGCGCCTTTCAGAAAGCCGGCATCGTCTGTCCTGGCGACCGGCCATGGCTTGGTGAGAGCGCAAACGAGCCGGGCTGTGCGCAGCCTCTGATCGGCGCGCTCATTAACCAGACCAATCTCTACTTTCCTCGCACCATTTCCGCCATCGCGTTACCCGATCTCCAACCCCAGTCACAGGTAATCGCCAGCCTCCGAAACTCCATCGAAGGTGACCCCTCAGGTGCCAGTATCGCAATGACCTATTGGAAGATGGGCAGGCGCAAACTGGCAGTCGCTGCAATCGGGGCCTCACTGGACGAACGTGGCATCCAAAGTGACCCGGCAGAGATTGAGGAGGTTCTCGAAGGCCTGTTCGATGCGCCCGCATCGGCCCTGCCGCCGGGTGCCCAGTCGCCCGCTGATCCCGAATCAGAGCTATTGGCTTTCCGGCGCGCCGAGTTCAACATCATCCGCAACCAAGTCAACGATCCAGCGAATGTGCCGAATCTGCGAGTGATTCTTACGACTGTCCCGCCCGCATTGTCGCCATGGTTGGCGCGAGTCAACCTTGTCGAGAGACTCAAGGAGACAAGGGTGTTCTATGGTTTCGACCGCCTCGAACAAAGCAATGGCTCGTTGGCGGGCATGCCGGACACTGCGATGCAGCAGTTGTTCCGTCACCCCCCAGCCCAACCCAACGATCGGTGGCTGCCAGCGGTGGAGGTTTTCGGTGAGGGCATCTACATCGAACTGCACGAGCAACGCCTTGTCGAATGGCAGAATGCTCAGGCCGCATGGATCGCAGAACGCATTGATGACGGCTTTCTCGCACGCCTCGCCGGCGTCTCGCAAACGCTGCCTCCCTTGAGTGCTGCCAACCGCGCCTGGGCCTCCCGCTACCTGATGGTCCACAGCCTTGCGCACATTATGATAAACCAGCTGGTCTTCGAATGCGGCTACAGCACGGCGTCGCTTCGAGAACGTCTATACATTTCGGCAGACCCCACGGCACCTATGGCCGCATTCATGATCTACACTGCCGCCGGTGACTCTGAAGGTACTCTGGGCGGGCTGGTCCGGCTCGGACGGCCCGAAAGGCTCGGACCGGTCGTTCAACGTGCCTTGGGCCGGGCCTCTTGGTGCTCGGCCGATCCGGTCTGCTCTGAGCAACTCGGCGGGCAGGGATCGAAACTTGCTAACCTTGCTGCTTGCCATGCCTGCGTTCTGCTGCCGGAGACGTCGTGCGAAACCATCAACCAAGGACTTGATCGCGCCATGGTCGTCGGCACGCCGGAGAACCGGCAACCGGGGTTCTTGGCAACCCTTCTCGAGGAAGCGTATGCATTTGGTTGAGCGCCCAGCGAATGGCTTCCTTGGCGAGAGTGGTTATGAAGAGGGTTGCGCTCAGGGAGCCGCGTGTCACGTCCCGCGATGAACTTCAACTGCGTCGTCCCCTCGCGCTCGTCCAATCCGAAATCGTTCACCACGATCCGATCCTTCCCCGCCGCCGCCTTCCGCAAATGCTCGAACGTGACCGGCACGATCTCGAAACTGTGAATCGTCGCCTCCCCGCACATCCCATCCGCCGCCGGCGTCCATTCCCCGTGATTCGCTCCCACATCCATCCATACCCGCGCGCCATGACGCCCCATCACCTCCAGCACACGCAATTCCCCGTTCGTCCGCAAGTCCGGGTTGGCGTTCTCCACCGCGCGGTGTACCCCCTGGCACAACCTGTCCAACGCCCGCACCGGCCCCCATCGCCGATTTCGGCCCAACGCCCGCCCCATCGCCTCACGTATCGCATGTCCCATGCT
The DNA here is from genome assembly GCA_041674345.1 of Phycisphaeraceae bacterium. Classification (GTDB taxonomy): domain Bacteria; phylum Planctomycetota; class Phycisphaerae; order Phycisphaerales; family Zrk34; genus JBAYVY01. The sequence goes on from JBAYVY010000237.1 coordinate 3,785, forward strand.
TCGCTCCTTTCCGCTCCCGGTCTAACCGCTATCATACTGGCATGTCCGCCGAGCTTCCCCGCATCCGCCCCCCCGCCGTCGCCGGCCGCTTCTATCCCGACAATCCCCGCGATTGCCTCGCTGAACTCCATCAATACACCGCGGTTGCTCCACACGCTCCAACTGTCAACTTCCGGGGGCGGGGGCACGCCGGCATCGTGCCTCATGCCGGTTGGGTCTGTTCCGGCCGCGTCGCCGGTCGGGTTTGGCGAACACTCGCCGATCAATGCGATCCAGCCCAACCCCTCACCCTCTTCCTCACCGGCTCGGTCCACACCGTTCACCTCGATGCCCCCGCGCTCGACACCTTCGACGCATGGTCCACGCCCCTCGGACCCGTCGCCGTCGATCATGAATTGCGCCACGCCATCGCGCGTCTTCCCGACTTCCAAACCATCGACGCCGCTCACATCCATGAACACGCCCTTGAAGTGCAACTGCCCTTCATCCGCCACTGCTTCGGCCCAAACGCCCGCATCGTCCCCTGCATGATCCCGCCCGATCCCCGCGCCGCCGATTGGGGCCGCTCCCTCGCGCAACTCCTCCAACACTGGCCTCACTCCATCCTGCTCATCGCTTCCTCCGATCTGACCCACTACGGCCCCAACTACCGCTTCACCCCCGCCGGCACCGGCCCCGCCGGCCTGCGCTGGGCGCATCACGTCAACGATCAACGCCTCCTCGATCTCATCACCTCCATGAAGCCCGACGCCATCGTCGATGAAACCGAATCCCACCAAAACGCCTGCGGCCCAGGCGCGATCGCCGCCGTTCTCGCCGCCGCTCAATCGCTCGGCTCCACCACCCCCGTCCTCCTCGAACACACCGATTCCGCCGCCGTCCTCGCTCCCCTCGGTTACAACGACGACCAAAACTCCGTCGGCTACGCCGGGATCGTCTTATGAAATGTGCAATGTCCGATGTGCGATGTGCAATGTATTCCCGTCTCACATTGCACATCGAACATCGCACATTCCTCTGTTACCATACCCCCATGTCCAAACTCCGGTCCCCTCGTCTGTCGCTCGTCATTTTCAGCTTGCTGCTGACAGCCGTCATCGCGCTCGGCGCCGCCTTCCTCCTGCGAAACAACCTCCAACGCCGCCAAGCCCTCCACAAACTTCGCGGCACCGATGCCGCCCAACGTCTTGAAGGCATGATCTACGTCTGCCGCTTCGCCCCAAGCGATCCGGTCCTCCGCGACACCCTGCAACGCTGGCTCCTCGATCCGGCCAACGACGACAAACTCAAAAGCGATATCATCCGCTCACTCCGATGCGCCGACATCTGGGGGCCATCCTTCGGCAAGGCCTGGCTCCAGTGGCTCGATCATATCGCGCAGGCCGAACTGCCCGGGCAGCGGGTGGGTGTTTGTTTTGAAATCGCCCGTGCCGCGTTCGCTCATCAGCCGGTCATCGCCGATCCCGACACCGCCGCGCTCTTGCAAAAGCTCGCCCGTGATCCCAGCCCCGATGTCCGCTACTGGGCCGTCCGCGCCGCCGCGACGCTGCCCGAAAAATCCCTCGCCTCCGTCCTCGACATCGCCCTGCGCGACGGCGAATCCGTCGTCGTCCGCCATGCGAAAATCATCGACGCCCTGATGCGCGGCCAGCAACCCACCCCGCCCCCCAAGCCGGGGCAGAGCGAGTCTTTTCCGGGGGCGAGCGCCGCCCCGGGTTCCGCCGATCCGCCCGCCCTGGCCGAAATCTATCGCAACGCTTCCACCAGTGGTGATCCCGCCTCCGACGCCAAAGCCGCGTTCGCCGCCTCACGCCTCGCCCCGCGCTTCGATTCCGATTCCGTTCCGGGGGTCGCCGACGTCCTCAAACCCATCATATGGACCGGCCGCGAGGGCTATCAGCTCCGCGAACTGGCCGTCATCGAAAATCTTCCCCCCCAATCCATCGACCTGGACATCGACAGCGACTGGCCTCCGCTGGTCCGCGTCGCCGCCGCTCGCGCATC
>JBAYVY010000238.1:0-5774 GCA_041674345.1 Phycisphaeraceae bacterium
CGGGGGCGTCCCACCCGCTAAAACCCCGGAAGATGTCAGGCGGTGGGGCACTGCGGGGGAGTGCCCCCCGCAGAACCCCCGGAATCCCCGGAATCCCCGGAATCCCCGAAAGCTGTAACATTGTGGTTTCCATGATCGTCACTCGACACGATTTCGTCAAAGGTTTGTCGCAGACATTGCGGACAAGCTGCGGCGTGGAGCCGGGCTGGCGGCTGGTGATCGCCGTCAGCGGCGGGGCCGATTCGGTCGCGCTGCTGCGCGCCGTCGCCGCGATCGCCGGTCGCAAGGAATGCCGGTTCGACCCGCACATCGCCCACGTGCAACACCACCTGCGTCCCGAAGCCGAGTGTGAAGCGACGTTCGTCGAACAACTGGCCGCTTCGCTGAAATTGCCGTTTCATCGCCGCGACATCACGCCCGCAAGTGATACCGGCACCCCCGGAGCGACCGGCAATCTCGAAGCCAATGCGCGTCATCAGCGTTATGCCGCGCTGCTGGAAGTCGCGCGTGAAGTGGATGCCGAGGCGGTGGTCACGGCCCATCATGCCGACGATCAGCTTGAAACGATTTTGATGCGGTTGATTCGCGGCTGTTCGGTGCGCGGGTTGTCGGGCATGTCGGTTCGCCGCCGGTTCGGTGAGCGGTGGTTGCTGCGTCCGATGCTGGCCGTCGATCACGCCGCCGCGGTGTCGTTTCTGCGTGACGTTGGACAATCATGGTGCGAAGACGCGAGCAACGCGGTGTTGAATCGACAGCGCAATCGGTTGCGGGCCGAAGTGCTGCCGGTGCTGCGCGACATGCGAGCCGATGCCGCGATGAAGGCCGGTGAATCGGCGCAACTCGCGGGGCAGGCGGCGAACATCGCCGAGCATTTGCTGAGGCGCACGGCGAATCGTTGCGTGATCGCGGTGGGAAAAGCCGAACGTCGTATTGAACGACTGACCGCCCAGCGATTGCCGGATGCGATGTTGTCGATGTTGTTGCGCGATCAGTGTCTTGCGATGGGTTGCCCCGCCGATCAACTGACCAGCCGTCAGATGGCGACGATGGTGCGAACCGTGCGCGATCAGCGCGGCGACGAACGCCGATTCGAGTTGGCCGGGGGCGTGCGAGTGCTGATCGACCGGCATCACGCGCGTATCACATCGCTTCCCGTTTAGCAGCGGCCATCCGGGGGGCAGGCCCCCAGCTTCCGGGGGTCAATGCGAATGCGAACACGCTCCGCCGCAGCAGCAACCCCCGCCGCCGGACGGTGACATCCTGCACGCATCTGATTTTCCGGGGCTTCCGGGGCTTCCGGTGGTGCCGCGGTAGTCCGCGGGGGCGGTCAGCATCCTGTTCACTTTTTTGGCGCTGCATTGGGGGCACGGGGCCGAGCCGTCCATTCGGCTGACCAGCTCTTCAAACTCGTGTCCGCACTTGTCACATTTGAACGCATAAATCGGCATGGTGGTGTTCTCCATATGGGGGCACTTCGTGCCACCCGCTAAACCCCCGGAAGGCAACTTCCGGGGGTTAACTTCCGGGGGTTAACTTCCGGGGGCGGGGGTGCTATCATCGTAGGGTTATGCAACTGATCGTCAACGGACAACATTGTACCCTCGAAAAATCCGACGCCACGGTGACGGATTTGGTGGCGCATTTGAAACTGACGGGCCGGCCCGCCGCCGTCGAAGTCAACCGCACCCTCGTCCCCAAACGCCGCCACGCCGATCACGTCCTGCATGAAGGCGACACCATCGAAGTCGTCACGCTGGTCGGCGGGGGATGAATTGCTTTGCGGGAGAACTCACTTGATAAAATGCTATGATTTACCAGAACAAGGGATGGGCTGGACGAAGCTGAAAGGCAATCAGGGCTGGCGCGACTCTCTTGGACGCATATGGAAAGGATAAACTACACAAGAATCACTGGGATGTGACCGATCCCAAGACGGGCAATAAAGTGCTGGAAGTGGACTTCAACGGCTGGCAAATCTGGCCGGATGGCCCTAAACATCGCGGAATAAAAGCAACATGAGTACCAATCCCTACAAAAAATATCGTGAATCTCCACTCTGGAAAACCGTCGAAAATGCCGTGGCCGATCTGGTCAAAAACCGGGATCTGACGGAAACGACCTCCAGGGAATTAATCGTCGGTTACATCACCAAACAGATTGTTGACGCCGATGAGGTTGTGCCCAACATACGGGTATTAAATCTCGTCAGAGACCTTCGCCATACCTCCAAAGAACTCGAAACCGCAGTGACTCCCAAGCGACGCCAAGCGGTTTAATGTTAAAGAAAATCGAATCACATGACAGACTCGGCTTCACAAACAACACTCGACGCCCCCCTCCATCTCGCCGGTCACGCCTTCACCAGCCGGCTTATCGTCGGCACGGGCAAATACAAAGATTATCCCACCATGCAGCAGGCGCTGGACGCCAGCGGTGCGCAGGTCGTCACCGTCGCGGTTCGCCGCGAACGGCTGGTCGATGCCGAGGGTCGCTCGCTGCTCGATTTCATCGACACCCGGCGTTACACGATTCTGCCCAACACCGCCGGTTGTTTCACCGCCGATGACGCGGTGCGCGTCGCGCGGCTGGGCCGGGAGATTCTCGATCAGCTCGACAACCCCGGCAAGGATTGGGTCAAACTCGAAGTCCTCAACGACAAAAAAACCCTGCTGCCCGATCCGCAAGGCACACTTGAAGCGACGAAGCAATTGGTGAAAGACGGCTTTCAGGTGTTGTGTTACACCAGCGACGATCCGGTGATGGCCGCGAAGATTCGTGATGCCGGGGCCGCCAGCGTCATGCCCGCCGGTTCGCCGATCGGCTCCGGCCAGGGCATTCTCAATCCCAACAACATCCGCATCATTCTCGAAATGCTCAAAGACCCTGCTTCCGGGGGCGATCCGCATTACCCCGTCATTCTTGATGCCGGGGTCGGCACGTCCAGCGACGTGACCATCGCGATGGAACTCGGCGCCGACGCGGTGCTGCTGAACACGGGCATCGCGCATGCGAAAGACGCCGTCCAAATGGCGCGCGCCATGAAACACGCCTGCCTCGCCGGCCGGTTGTCGTATCTGTCCGGCCGCATCGGCAAAAAACTTTACGCCACCGCCTCCAGCCCCTGGGACGGCGTCATCAGCTACATCCCGGGCGAATAGGCATATCAGTGCTATCCAACAGCCCGTCGCATGGCTAGAATAAAAGCGTCCCGCACGGAGCATGTACGATGAACACCTTGCCAAAACGCATCACCATTGACCCGGAGATTTGCAACGGCAAGCCGACGATTCGCGGCAAACGCATCGCCGTGCAGACCATCCTCGATTTTCTCAGCGCCGGCGAGGAACCGCAGGAAATTCTCCGTCAATTCCCGTCCCTGGAAATGGAAGACATCCGCGCCTGCCTGAGCGCGGCCGCCCAGTTGATGAAGAACCAATACGTCATCCAGAAGACGGCCTGACCCATGGCGCGATTCCTGATCGATGTCAACCTGCCCTACTACTTCTCTCTCTGGAATGACGAAGAATACGAACATGTCCACGATCTGGGCGATCAATGGACCGACCGACAAATCTGGGAATACGCCCGTGAAAATGATTTGGTGATCGTCTCGAAAGACGCGGACTTTTCTGATCGCGTGATGTTGTCCGGCCCCCCGCCGCGATTCGTGCATGTATGTCTCGGCAACATGAAGATGCGAGAGTTTCACGCCGTGCTGACCCGACATTGGCCGTGGGTTCTGGAGAACGTTTCACAGTTCCGGATGATCCGCATCTATGCTGATCGTATTGAAGGGGTGATTGAAGAACCGGAATCCAACCGATGAACCTATGCAACAATAATCGCTGCCATCAAAATTTGTTACTGGTATAGGAATAGGATGCGTATGGACCAGCAAGGAATGTATTGCCAACAATGTCGGACTCAGCGATTGCACAACCGCAAAGAGAGTGTCGGATTCGCCATGGGCATCTTGCTGACAGTTCTCACAGGCGGGCTTTTTATCCCCGTGTGGGTGCTGATCGCTCTGTTCAGTAACCCGTGGATTTGCCAGACGTGCGGAACAACATGGTCTAAGCCCAGAGCCACTCAGTCATGTGGTCAGGTGCAACGCTTTCGTGTTCAGGGTCGGGACATCGCCACCGGGTTCGATACGGAGTTGCTGATCGACGCAACCGATGGCTCCGCAGCGATGCGGGCAGCTCGCGAGCGCGGCATGAAGCCCGTACAAGCGGATCCGATATAAAAACGCAACGCTGCAAAGGTTTGTCCCGCACTTTGACTCTCGTCATCGAATTCCGTTCTAGCAGGGATGGCACAGGGTTTGTTTATGTCTTTGCATCTGGCCTCGCAGCGATTGCCGCCGCGACAGGGAAACGGAGCCGGTCATGATTGACATCAGTGTGCTTTACAGTGGTTTGGAAACGCCGAGCACGCCCCACCGCTACGGCCGCAAGATCACGCAGATCGACCCGCCCGAACATCAGCGCATGGCCGTCGCCAAAAGCGCCAAGGATCGCCGGCCGATCGTCGTCTGGAACCTGACCCGCACCTGCAACCTCAAGTGCGTTCACTGCTACACCGCTTCCGAAGCGAAAAAATATCCCGACGAGCTGACCACCGATCAGTGCAAGGCCGTTCTCCGCGATCTGGCCGAGTTCAAAGTGCCCGCGGTTTTGTTCTCAGGCGGCGAACCGCTGGTTCGTCCCGATCTCTTTGAATTGGCTGAATTCGCCCGTAGTTTGGGCCTCCATGTCGTCCTCTCCACCAACGGCACGCTCATCGACGAACCCATCGCCCAACGTTTCGTCGAACTCAAATTCGCCTATATCGGCATCTCGCTGGACAGCGCCATCCCCGCCATTCACGACAAGTTCCGCGGGGTCGAAGGCGCGTTCGACCGCACCATGAAGGGCTTCAAAAACTGCGTCGCCGCCGGCCAAAAAGTCGGCCTCCGCCTCACCCTCACCCCCCACACCTGCGAAAATATCGACCTCATTTTCGACTTCATCGAAGCCCAAGGCATCGACCGCGCCTGCTTCTACCACCTCTGCCCCGCCGGTCGAGGCGTCAACCTTTCCGCCCTCACCCCCACGCAATCCCGCACCGCCATCGACACCATCTTCACCCGAACACACGACCTCATCCAACGCGGCAAACGCGTCGAAATTCTCACCGTTGATAATCACTGCGACGGCCCCTACCTCTATCTCCATATGCTCCGAGAAGGCAACCCCCGCGCCCAGCAAGTCCTTGACATGCTCATATGGAACGGCGGCGGGCGATATTCCTCCGGCGTGGGCATCGCCAATATCGACTTCACAGGTCAGGTCCATGCCGACCAATTCTCCATGTTCCGATCCTTCGGGAATGTGAAAACCCGCAAATTCAGCGAAATCTGGCAGGATACCAGCGATCCGATCATGGCTGGGCTGAAAGACCGTCTGCCGCTGCTCGAAGGTCGATGCTCCACCTGCCGGTTCAAAAACGCATGTGCCGGCGGACTCCGCGCCCGGGCGGAGATCACCACCGGCAACCCCTGGGCCTCCGATCCCGGCTGCTATCTCACCGATGAGGAAATCGCCGGCGAACCCGCTACAATTCTCGATGCCGAGAAATCAACCGCCTCCTAAACCCCCTCCACAGGCATCCCCGGACGTTGCCATGAATCAATCCATCCTCATCGCCGAGGACGAAGAAATCCTCCGACAGTCCCTCGCCGAACTGCTCACCGACGAGGGCTACTCCGTCGTCCAGGCCTCCACCGGCAAGCA
>JBAYVY010000239.1:0-5761 GCA_041674345.1 Phycisphaeraceae bacterium
GCGAGTAGTTCACGCACCAACGCGATCAGCTGCGGCTCGCTCAACGATTCGATCTGGTCATCCGTCATCCCCAGCTATATCGGTCAAACCAGCCCTGTTACATTGAAATCCGTGAACGGCTACGGTGTCTTTCATCCGCCGGGTTATACTGACCCTATGTATGAACTAACCATCGAACGCTCATTCAACGCCACGCACGCCCTGCGTTTGCCCGACGGCTCACGCGAGCCGGCGCACGGCCACGATTGGCGCGTCGCCGTCCATGTCGTCGCCGATCAACTGGACGCCTGCGACATGGTGGTCGATTTCCACCTGCTCGAACGCCGGCTCGACGAGATACTCGCCCCGCTGCGACACACCCACCTCAACGATCACCCGGCCTTTGCGAAGGTCAACCCCTCCGCCGAGCGCGTCGCCGAACACCTCGCCCGCCACGTGGCCGAACCACTCGCGGGGATACCAAACGTGAAGGTGTTGAAAGTGTCCGTGACCGAAGCCCCCGGCTGCGCGGCGACGTATTATCCGTGAACGTGATGTTGACAATGACAATGCCAGTACGGTGAAACGCAGCTTACCACTGACAGGCCGCATCCTTCATATCTGATATGCGACACACTTCGAACCGCGCGCGGCGTCGGCGTCTTTTAAGATGGCCGGGCTTCATGGTTCGGGCGAATTGAAAATGTGAACCGTATGAGTGGTCGAATCATGCCGCGACGAATTCTTCGTTCAGGACGCCTTCGCGATGGCAGCGACGGCCGAAAGCCACCGCGCACTGGAATTCAATGACGGTCGGTTGGCCCGATACGACACGGATTTCCCCGTGCGTATCGCCGTCAGAAGCCGGGCGTCCCGCAGCATCCTCAAATGAGCCGCAACGGTCGCTTTATTCCGTCGCACCAATTGGCACAATTGATCGAGTGAACAGGGACCGTCGATCGAGGCCGAAATGATCTGCCGCCGCACCGGGCTGGCCAGCGCCCGAAACGCATCGCGTTCATCTTCACGTGTTCGATAAGGTCTTGTCATGACTTTATTTTCGTCGAAAAACATTTGATTGTCAATGGCGATTATCGGGTGAACATAGTCAATGTTCAATGTGACATGCTACCGATTTATACTGTAATTTACGTTAAATACTCAACACTCCGATACATTTCACAAACAAGGCATGAATACTGTTGATTATTTTGTTTTCGTCGAAAAACGAATGATCTATTGCACTCATAAACGAGGCGGGAGTTTGTCTTTGGGTGGGTACAGTGCGTTGGAGGAGGGGTGTTGTTTGAAGTATTCCCCGTCGGGTTGCGGTGATGTCACACGATCCGCAGCGGTTCTCGGTCGGCGCGGGAGATGGCGATCGTGACGGATTTGCCGATCAGCTTCGACAAGTTGTGTTTGAGCAGCGGCAGGTAGCCGCGCTCGGTGTGGGTGTGGTCGCACAGCATGACGCTGGTGCCGCCCGCCGTCGCGTCCAGCACGTCGTGGTGGCGCATCTCGCCGGTCAGGTACACATCGGCCGCGACGCCTTTCAGCACGCCGCCGCCCGCGCCGGCACACAGCGCGACGGTTCGCACCATCGCCGAGGCGCGTCCGCCGGTTTGCGCGACGCGAACGTGTTTCAATCGCAGGTGTTTCTTCACACGGTTGACCAGCATGTTCAGCGAGACGGGCTTGTTGAGCGTGACCAGCCGGCCCTGCCCCGCGCCGGTGCCGCTTTCGCCGGTCATCGGGCGTTGCTGGAGCATGTACGCTTCCCAGGCCGGTTCCTCGTAGGGGTGTTCGCGGTTAATCACTTTCGCCACCGCGGGCAGCATCGCCGGGGAAGCGATCATTTCGAGTCGAATCTCCGGTACGCGTTCCAGCCGGCCCTTGCGACCGACCGCCGGGTGCGTCGCTTCCGAACCCCAGAACGTGCCGATGCCCTCGATGTTGAACGAACAGTGGTGGTAATCGCCGATGCCGCCGACCCCGACTTCCGCCAGCGCGTTGCGCAGACGGTCCACGTGATCCACCGGCACGAACACGACGATCTTGCACTGTTCGCTTTCCAACAGCGCGACCGAGGGACGCAGCGGCTCGCGCTCGCCGATGCCCAGTCCGTCGGCCAGCCAGTCGTTGACGCCGCCCGGCGCGGCATCCAGCGCGGTGTGCGGCGAATAGAGGGCGATGCCGCTTTCAATCGCCCGCACCACGGCGGGTTTCAGTTCACTGATGCGTTTGACCGCCGCGAAAAGCGGCGGGTGATAGGCCACGATCAAATCGGCTTTTTGCGTCAGGGCCTCGGCCATGACCGCATCGGTCAGGTCGATGGTCAGCAGAATGCGACGCACGGGTCGGGCGACTTCCGAATGGCTGCCGGACCCGGACCCGGAATTCAAGCGGGTCACGCCGACGGCGCTTCCGGGGGCGAACAACAATCCGGTGTTATCCCACGGCTCGGCGAAACGAAGGGGTGCGATGGATTGAAGGGCGTGAACGATGGTGGGTAATGTGGCGTTCATCGCCAACCAGTTTACCGCGCCCGGCGGCGTTTGCTGAGCAGCAGCGCGCCCAGAGCGAACAGCGCGATGGACGCCGGTTCGGGTATCGGGGTGACGCGGATGTCGGTGGCCGGGAAGACATTGGTGCCGGTTTGCGTTCCGAACTGGAACCAGGCGTGAGGGATGAGCGCGTCGTCGGTGATGCCGGGCACGTTCAGAACGAAGGTGACGGTGCCGTCCGTGGTGCTGAGGTGGGCGACGGCTGAAAGCGCGTTGCCCTGTATGTTGTTGATGCCCGCGATTTCAAAGTCCATGATCGCGGCCCGTGAGGTGCCCATCAGCGACGTGACACCGGCAACCATGACGACGGCGGATCGTTGGTGACCGAACATAATGAGACTCCTGTGCGGCGATACGGGGCGTCATCGAACGGATCGAAAACGTCAGGGCGTCTCTTTTCTCTCGGTGTTGAAGGATCGGCTCACACTCGACCGTGAACCCTTCCACGAATGAACTATCCAATTCAGTCAAGCGGAAGTCCAACGCGGTTTGGCGTGATTTTTCGCGGAATCCGGACGATTTGAAGTCCGATGCGAAGTTATATCTTTGCCCGGTTTATCCAGCCGTCACCGGGGCGTGTCATGGGCATCCCGGCGGGGATCACGCTACCATGCACGCATGAAATCCCGACTGTTGGTGATCGCATTTGTCATCGCGGCGTTGTCGCCGCTGTGGTTCGGTTTGGGCGGCGTGCCGGTCGGGGCGCGATCCGACGGACGCTATGCCGCCGACAGCCGCGACCTTTCACAACGCGACAACTGGCTGGTTCCCCACGGCCCGCAAGGCCCGCACCTGACCAAGCCGCCGCTGACCTATTGGGCGGAAGCGTGGTGCATTCGCTGGTTCGGCCCGACCGCCGCGGCGGTGCGCGTGCCCTCGGCGATGGCCGGTTCGCTGGTCGTGATCGGCACCTTGCTGCTCGGTTGGAAAATCGCGGGCCGGCGAGTCGGGCTGCTCGCCGCCGGGACGCTGGCCGTCATGCCGCTGCATCTGCTGGTCAGTCGATTGACGCTGACCGACGGCCTTCTCGCGGCGGGGTGGTTCGGCATCCTCGCAGGCGGTTATCTGTGCGTGGTTGAGTCGAACCCGGGGCGGCGCTCGAAGACTCGCTCTGCCCCGGCTTGGAACTTCCGGGGGTGGCGCTGGCCTCTGTTGTTGTGGGTGAGCATGGCGGTGGCGTGGATGACCAAGGGGCCGGTGGCGTGGATACCGCTGGCGGGGATTGTGCTCTGGCTGATCGTCGGCCGGCGCGCGCGGGAGATTTGGAAACTGCGACCGATCACCGGCTTGTCGCTGTCGCTGATACCGGTGGTCACGTGGGGCGTGATGGTGCTGATGAAAGTTCCGGGGGCGTGGCACGTCTGGACCGGCGAAGTCGGCGGGCGACTGGCCGGGGGAGGCAAACACCCCCAGGGGCCGTGGTACTTTTTCGCGGTGTTGCTGATCGGCATGTTCCCCGCGACGTGCATGTTGGATGTGCCGTTCGTCAATCACCGCTGGCGCGACGCGTGGGCGAAAATCCGACGCGGCGAAAACGTGACATACTGGGCATGGGCGGTGGTCGGCCCGCTGATTATCTTCTCGATCCCGTCCGGCAAGCTCGCCAGTTACATCACGCCCCTGTGCCCGCCGCTGGCGATCCTCACCGGGCTGATGCTCGAACGCTGGCTGACGGGTGAAAACGAAAACCCGCCGCCCCCGGAAGGTTACAAGCCCCCGGAAGTCAAGGGCACAATGCTGGTCGTCACCGGGCTGTGTACGATCGGCGCAATCATCGCGGCGATCATCGTCATGGGCAAAAGCAACGGGTGGGTTCCCGTGCCGTTCGTCATCGTGCCGATCAGCTGCGCCTGGCTCATGGCGATATGGTCTCGGCGTGAGCGGCGCGCAACGGGCCTGGCCGTGGTCTGGCTCGCCATCGTGTTCAGCGTGTTGTGGGGCGAAGCGATGGCCAGCCGCTTCGTTCAACCCTGGGGCACGCCCGCCATGCTGACCGCCCTCGAAAAACAGACCGGCTTGTCGCAACCGATGCTCACCAGCTTCGGCCACGATGACAATTCGCTCTCCTTCTACACCGGCCGCTTCGTCCAACGCACCGATTCCCTGACCGACCTGCATCAGCAGTTATCGCAGCATGGCGCATCGTTGGTGATCGTGGCGGAAGAAGCGGATTGGAAAAAACTCACGGACGCCGAACCCGCCGCCGCAAATGAATTTGTGCAGGTGATGACCTGGCGATTGTGGCCAAAGAAAGCGAATCTGCTTCTGTTGAGGCCGACGCCCACCACCGCAGTTGACCAGTGACACCCGCCCCCGGAAGATGGACCATAGATTCCGCCGGCCCCGTCGAGGGCGTTCCTCGGTGTGGGGGGGGCAAATGAGCGGGATACGTTAGGTTGCCACGTGTCGAAGCGAGATCAGAAAAAACTTGAATTGCGCATCGGAGTCTTCCTCAAGCAATACGCGCGCAAAGCTCGCCCGGGCCACGATCCCAATGATCGAGCATACGACCGCGAGGTCGAAAAAATCGTCAGGCAAATGGACCCGGAAGAGTTGGATCGTCTGATGAATGGCGGCAGCGACAAACCGGCGGTCTGACTACCAGCCACATCTGACCCGCGACACCCACCCCCGGAAGCCCGGGAAATGGTTGGTATGTCATACCCTCCGCCGCGATCTGTCAGACCGCGGCTGCGAAGAACACTCCGTCCAGCCGCGACCTGACAGGTCGCGGTTCACCGCCGGCTATCAATCACCCTGACTTGCATTGCCGGAGGAAAATCGACACACTGACCCCCGGAAGTTCCCCGGAAGTTCCCCGAAAGTTCCCGAACACACCCGAATGAAAGTTCAAACATGGCGACTCTTGCACTCATCGGCGCGGCTCACATTCACACGCCCAACTTCGTCAAAAAAATGGCCGAGCGGGCCGATGTCACCGTCAAATATGTCTGGGATCACGACGCCGCCCGTGCCGCGAAAAACGCATCGCAACTTCCGGGGGCGAGCGTGATGGACCTCGATACCATTCTCGCGGACAAGTCCGTCTCCGCCGCGGTCGTGTGCAGCGAGACCATTCGTCACGAGGAACTGGTGCCGGCCATCTGCAAAAAGAAGAAGCACCTGTTCGTCGAAAAGCCCCTGGGCATCGGATCGGCTGACTCGAAGAAAATGCTCAAAGCCATCGAGAAAGCCCGCGTCCTTTTCCAGACCGGCTA
>JBAYVY010000240.1:0-5740 GCA_041674345.1 Phycisphaeraceae bacterium
CACGGGGTCAAAAAGCCTCGATTCTGCTTCAAAAACGGCGGTAAGATGAGCCAATGTTCGACCATTTTTCGACAAACATTCGTTTTTGGCTCAAAAACGGCGATCACCCGTGAACGGTTACCAAAATACGTCTCGCATCGCGCAAGGGCAAGTCAATTCCGGGCTTTTCGCATGGTATCATTCGGCCATGCCGCCTCATTTGACCGCTCATTCGCTTGCCATGCTCGCCGCGCTGCTTCGTCAGACGCACGCGCAACCGCTCGACGGTTTGGGCCGGTCGATGAATCTGTCGGCTTCGCAGGTCGCCGCCGCGATGGACCAACTTCGACAAACCGGCTGCGACATCGACGTTCACCCGCAGCGCGGCGTGCGACTTCGGCGAACCGGCCTGGGGTGCTGGGCCGATTTCATCGAATCACGCCGGCGCACCGACGCCGATACAAATGCCGGTCAATCCGACCCGCCCCGTCGCCTCGGTCGCCGCCTGCTGGTTTACGCCCACACCGCCAGCACGCAACTCATCGCCAAAAAACTGTCGTCCAGCGCCGATCAAGCCGCCCGACACGACGGCTGGGTCATCGTCGCCGATCATCAAACCGCCGGTCGCGGTCGGCTGGGTCGGCAATGGCTCGATCAACCCGGCGGGCAACTGCTGATGACCGCCATCATCGCCGGTTCGTCGCATTCAACCGACCGCCTCATGCTGGCCGCGTGCCATGCGCTGGCGCTGACCGTCGAACAGGCCACGCAATTGCCCGTGCGCGTACGCTGGCCCAACGACCTGATGCTGCGCGATCGCAAGCTGGCGGGCATACTCGTTGAAACCGTTGAGCGGGCCGCACTGGTCGGCGTGGGGTTGAACGTCGCGCTCGACCCGGCCTCGCTGCCGCCGCCGCTCGATCAACTCGCCACCTCGCTCGCGGCCCACGGTGGTTCTGTTGATCGGCTGACCCTGCTTGATGTGTTGCTCGATCAGATCGATCATGCCGTGCATCACGCCGCCGACGCCGAACTTCACGACGCCTGGCGGGCGCGATCCGACATGCTTCAGCAGCGCATCACCGTGCGACAGGGCGACCGCACACTCACCGGGCGGGTACTCGACATCGACCCCTTGCACGGTCTGTTGCTGGAAGTCGAACACGGCCCGGTCGTCACCCTGCCCGCCGCCACCACCCGACTCGTCCTCAATCAGTCGCTATGATGGGGGGCGGGGGACTAGGGGCGAGGGATTAGGGGTGAGGGGCGAGGGATGATGCGGGAGATTCGGTAAACTTCGATCACTACTCACTACTCACTACTCACGACTCACGACTCACCATGACCACGACGCTTGCTTGTCAGACGCCGCAACAGATCGCCGATGCCGCCGCACAGGCGCGACGCATCTGGCGGGACGGGGGTTTGATCGTGTTTCCGACGGAAACGGTGTACGGCGTCGGCACCGCGGTTACCGGCCCGTCCGCCGATCAGCGTCTTCGCGCCGTCAAGGGCCGCCCCGATTCGCAACCCTTCACCGTTCACCTGCCCGACACCGGCGCCATCACGCGCTACGTCGATCCCGCGACGCAGCCGGCGCTCATGCGTCTGGTCCGCAAAACCATGCCCGGCCCCATCACCCTCATCGCGCAGGTCGAACCCGATGTGATCGCGCGATGCTGGCCCCCGCAAATCGCCGCGCAGTTGTACCACGACAACACGATTGGTCTGCGATGCCCCGATCACCCCGCCGCCGCGGCCGTGCTTGCCGCCGCCGACGCCCCGGTCGTCGCATCGAGCGCCAATCGCGCCGGTCAACCCGCGCCGCATGACGCGACCCTCGCCGCGAGTGAACTGGGCGAACAGGTCGATCTGCTGATCGACGGCGGGCGCTGCCGCTATGCCAAACCCTCGACCATCGTGAAACTGGCCGGCCATGCGATGACCGTACTGCGGGAAGGCGTTTTCGATGAACGGTATCTGCGTAAACTTTTGCGGCGGTCGATGGTGTTCGTCTGCACCGGCAACACCTGCCGCTCGCCGATGGCCGAGGCGATCGCCCGCGATGCGCTGGCCCAACGATTGAAGGTCAAATCCGGTCAACCGGATGTCGCCGATTGGTCGGTCACGAGTGCCGGGGTGTTCGCCATGAGCGGCTCGCCCGCCACCCCCGAAGCCGCGCAGGCCGTGCGCGACATGGGCATCGCGTTCGCCCCGCATCGTTCCCGCCCGCTGACGATGGACATGGTGCGGCAGGCCGACGCGGTTTACTGCATGACCCGATCTCACCGGCAGGGCGTGCTGGCGATGGCGCCAGACGCGGCGGACAAAACGCACCTGCTCGACGCCGCCGGTGACATCGACGACCCGATCGGCGCTCCGGCGGAGGTGTACCGCCAATGCGCCCGTCGAATCGCCGACGCGATCGGACGCCGGCTGGACGAACTTGGGATATGATAGGGGGGTAGAGTAGGGAGTGGGGAGTAGCGAGTAACGAGTAACGAGTAACGAGTAACGAGGAGCGAGGAGCGAGGAGTGAGTAGCGAAGAGAAAAAACCCTTACCACTCACTACTCACTACTCACTACTCCCCACTCACTACTCCCCACTCACTACTCCCCACTCACCAGGAGGTTCCCCGTGCGTATCGCAGTCAGTGCCGATCATCGTGGGGCGCGTTTGCAGATGGTGATCTGCGAAACGGTTCGCCGGATGAACCACACCCTGGTGGAAGTGCCGACGTGCAACGGCGGGCCTTGCGATTACCCGGACATGGCGTGGGCGGCTTGTCGGGCGGTGATCGACCGGCACGCCGACCGCGCGATACTCGCCTGCGGGTCGGGCATCGGCATGTGCATCAGCGCCAATAAAATTCACGGCATACGGGCGGCGAACTGCCACGATGACATCACCGCCGAGGTGTCACGACGCCACAATGACGCCAACGTGCTCTGCCTGTCCGGCGACATGCTCGGCGACCGGCTGGTCGGCAAAATCATCGAAGTCTGGCTGGCCACTGACTTCGAGGGCGGCCGACACGCACGCCGCAACCAGAAATTGACCGCCATCGAAGCGGGCCAAAACCCGGCCGATCTTCCCGCCACGTAACCAATGCCTGAGCCACAATTCATCAGTGAACCCGTCACCCCCGCCCCCGGAAGTTTTAATCCGACCATTATGGCGCGCGGCGAACCGGGGCTGCCTTCGCATTTCACCTGGCGAAAACAACCGCACACCATCGTCGAAGTGATCGAGACGTGGGCCACCAGCAACCGTTCGCTCTGCGGCGAAACGTACCTGCGGCGGCACTGGTACAAAGTACGCACCGACAACGGCGCGATCATCACGCTCTACGCGGAGCGCCAACCCCAATCGGCGCGCGCGGCGAAGAAGCGATGGTGGCTTTACACGATGGAATGATGAAAGCGGCCATGGAAGGGGAGTAATGTGCGCGGACTATTCGCCGCGAATCCGCAGGCGAGGGGCATGCGGGATGCGATGTGTGGCATACGGGATGCGGCGCAGCGTCCCCCTCTCCCTTGCAGGGAGAGGGGGCAGGATCACGCCGGTCGCCATTCGACGAAGCCCTCGATGGCTTCGTATTCGCTCAGGCCCAGCTTGTCGTACACCTGCGCGGTGGCGCGGTTGCGCGCTTCCGATCGCTGCCAGAACTCGCGCATGTCGCTGCCGGGGAACAGGGCCTTGTCCTTCTGCGACTGATGTTTGAAGATCGCGGCCCGTTTGCGCATCAGTTCCTGCGGACTGATCGGCACGGCCATCTCGATCTTCTCCGGTTCCCATTCCTGCCAGGCGCCGCGATAGAGCCAGACCTGACACTGTTTGAACCACGCTTCGTTTTTGATGCGATCGGCGGCCTGCATGATGGCGTTGAGACAGACGCGGTGCGTGCCGTGCGGATCGGACAGGTCGCCGGCGGCATAGGCCTGGTGCGGCTTCAATTTTCGCAGCAGATCGACGATGATCTGAATATCGGCTTCACCGAGCGGTTTTTTGCGGACGGTGCCGGTTTCGTAGAAGGGCATGTCGAGGAAGTGGAGTTGGTCGTAGGGCACGCCGCAGGATCGACCGGCGGCTTTCGCTTCGCCCCGGCGGATGATGCCCTTGATCTGCTGGATTTCGGGGGAATCGACCTGCCCGGGCTTTTTGTGCTTGAGGAACTGTTCGATGTGCTGTTCCAGTTCCCGGGAGCGTTTGTGGTCGATACCGAACGCCTGGTTGAAATCGGTGACGAAATCGGTGAAGCGGATGGCATCGTGATCGAACACAGCGATGTTGCCGGAGGTCTGGTAGGCGACGTGGACTTCGTGGCCCTGATCGACGAGTCGGATGAGGGTTCCGCCCATTGAGATGACATCGTCGTCGGGGTGGGGGCTGAAGATGAGAACGCGCTTGGGGTGAATGTCATCGTGGGCGCGGACGATGTCGCCGGGCTGTCGTTCGGAGGCGGGTTTGCCGCCGGGCCAGCCGGTGATGGTGCGCTGCATATCACGGAAGACGCGGAGATTGATGTTGTAGGCCGGTCCGAACTCGGCGAGCAGGTCTTGAAGATGATTCTCGTTGTAGTCCAGATCGGTGAGTTTGAGAACGGGCTTTTGGGCGACGCCGGCCAGCCAGATCACGGCCTTGCGAATCAGACGGTCGTCCCACCTGGCCAGGCCCAGCACCCACGGGCTGCGGTTGCGCGTGAGCGAAGCGGCGGCGGCGGAGTCGAGATAGAAGACCGTGTTGGGATGATCCTGCAAATAACTGGCGGCGACGGTGGAGGTGATCGGCCCTTCGATGGCTTGCGCGACGATGGGCGCCTTGTGTTCGCCGAACGCCATGAGGATCACCTGTCGGGCGGCCATAATCGTGCCGACGCCCATGGTGATCGCCCGACGGGGGACGAACTCTTCGCCGAAGAAGTCGCCCGCCGCGTCCAGGCGGGTGATGTTGTCCAGCCAGATCATGCGGGTGCGGCTCTCACGACCGGAGCCGGGTTCGTTGAAACCGATGTGCCCCGTGCGACCGATGCCGAGAATTTGCAGGTCGATGCCCCCGGCGTCGGCGATCTGCTTTTCATAGTTCTGACAGAACGCGGGAACTTTTTCCGGCGGGAGCGTGCCGTCGGGAATGTGAATGTTGGCCGGCGGGATGTCGATGTGATCGAACAGATGTTCCTTCATGAAGCGGACGTAGCTCTGGAGCTCGCCCCGCTGCATGGGAAAGTATTCGTCGAGATTGAAAGTGATGACCCCCCGGAAGCTGAGACCTTCTTGCTGATGCAATCGGATCAGTTCGTCATAGACACCGACCGGCGTGGACCCGGTGGCCAGGCCCAGAACGCAGGGCTTGTTCTGTTCGGCCTTGGCGCGGATGAGGTCGGCGATGTGACGGGCGACGGCGACGGAGGCGTCGCGCGCCTGGTCGTAAACCTGCGTGTTGATGCGTTCGGTCAGATAAGGCGGCTGCGGGATCATGGTGACTCCAAAGGAGGAATGCTGTTGGAACCCACAATTATTATCCATATCGTTAGCAAATTCAAGTGAGCATAGCGTTTCGCGGGTGATGTGCTGAACTTGCGGTTAAATAAAGTGGGGGGCCGTATTGACATGCGGTGCTATAACTCCACCGTTTGCGTGTAGCTCGGCACGTCCACGGTGTAGCCCAAATCTTTGCGTAAGCGTTCGGCCATCGCGTCGCTGACGTGTTGTTCGCCGTGCGTCAGGAACATGCGTTGGGGTTTTTGTTTGGGAGCGGCG
>JBAYVY010000241.1:0-5672 GCA_041674345.1 Phycisphaeraceae bacterium
CCGCCGTCGTTCACGTTCGCTCATCAATAAAGTGTCCATCCAGCGGGTATAGCCCAACCCGCCAAAGGGTGACACTTCTATTGAGACACAGGGGTGTCATTTCTATTGAGACACAACAGGTCCGAGTTGACAGGACAACACTGAGTTCCTACACGACTTCCGACTTCACTTGACCGCCCCCTATCGCCGATATAGGATTCAGCCATGATCGAAACTTCATCCATCCGGCACAATATTTCGGCCCTACGGGGTCCGGCGCTACTTTTGCGCCGCTGACGGATGGGCTGACGATCGGTTGCCGCGCAACCTGACAGCAGATCGAATCACCCTGTCCGCCGGTCGGCGCGACGGGGAGTTTTTTTAATTGCGGATTGGGGATTTCGGATTGCGGATTGAGAAGCGATCTTTGAATCGGCAATCGGCAATCGGCAATCGACAATCGACATCAATCGAGGATTACCATGACGACACAGACGAATCACATTCGGATATTCGACACGACGTTGCGTGACGGTGAGCAGTCGCCGGGCGCGACGCTGAACTTCAGCGAAAAACTGGAAATCGCCCGGCAACTGGAAGCGCTGGGCGTGGATGTCATCGAGGCGGGGTTTCCGATCACCAGCCCCGGCGACTTCGAGGCGGTGAGCGCGATCGCGAAGGAATTGAGCAAGCCGATCGTGGCGGGACTGGCGCGCGCGGTGCCGGCGGACGTCGAGCGCGCGGGGCGGGCGGTGCAACACGCCAGGCGCGGGCGCATTCATGTGTTCTGCGCCACGAGCAAGATTCACCGCGAGAAGAAACTGCGCAAGGCGTTCGATGAGATCATCAAAATATCGGTCGAACAGGTGAAGCACGCGCGGGAGTTTGTGGAGGATGTGGAGTTCAGCCCGGAGGACGGATCGCGGACGGAACTGGATTATCTGGTGGAGATCACGGGGGCGGTGATCGACGCGGGGGCGACGACGGTGAACATACCGGACACGGTGGGGTACGCCATGCCGGAGGAGTACGGACGGATATTTTCATTTGTTCGTGAAAAGCTGCCGATCATCGACCAGAATGGAATCGTGCTTTCAGCGCATTGTCATGATGACTTGGGACTGGCGACGGCGAACTCGCTGGCGGCGGTGCGCGGGGGGGCGAGGCAGATCGAATGCACGATCAACGGCATCGGCGAACGGGCGGGCAACGCCTCGCTGGAGGAGATCGTCATGGCGATCAGAACCCGCGGCGACTACTGGAAAATCAGCACGAACGTGGACCCCCGGAAAATTTATGCGACCTCGCGCATGGTCAGTCAACTCACCGGCCTGTACGTGCAGCGCAACAAGGCGATCGTCGGCGAAAACGCGTTCGCGCATGAGTCGGGCATTCACCAGGACGGCGTCATCAAGGACCGCGAAACTTATGAAATCATCGACCCCCGCGAAGTGGGCATCCCCGAAAACAAACTGGTGCTGGGAAAACATTCGGGACGTGCCGCGCTGAAGCAGCGATTGGAGGAATTGGGCTATACCGTCGATGATATCACGCTGTCGAACATTTATGAAAACTTCAAGAAACTGTCGGATAAAAAGAAAAACGTGTATGACGAGGATATCGAAGCATTGATCGAAAGCGAACTGGAATCCTCCGGGACGGCCCCGGGTGCGGCGGCGAACTTGTGGACGTTGACGAAGCTGCAATTCACCAGCGGATCGGGTTCGGGGGCGATACCCACGGCGACAGTGGAGCTGACGGACTCGGCGGGGACGAGTGTGTTGAAGGCATGTACGGGGGACGGGCCTGTGGATGCGATTTACGCGGCGATGCAGGAGATCACGGGGGTGCAGGCGACGCTGCTGGATTATGCGTTGCGCGCGGTGAGTCAGGGGCGGGACGCGCAGGGCGAGGTGCAGGTGGAGATCGAGCATTCGGGCCGGAGAGTGCGGGGGCGCGGGGTGAGCACGGACGTGATCGAGGCGTCGGCACTGGCGTATTTGGCGGGATTGAACCGGATACGCACGTTGGATCGGAGGGCGGAGCAGGGGCGGCATACGGATCAGCCGTGAGGGTGATGCGACGGTATAATAAGAACAACAAGGGAGGTGTTCGATGGACCTGAAATTATTGGAGCGAATCATGGCGAATCACGGCGAATCACGGCGGATCCGGCGATTTTCGGCGGCAAGCCGATCGTTCGCGGCATGCGCATCTCCGTGGAACTGATTCTCAGTTTGCTCGCACAGGGGGTTGGTTGGGAGGAATTGCTGGACGATTACCCGGATCTGGAGTGGGATGACATCCGCGCGGTGCTGGCATATGCCCATGCGGTGATCGCGCACGATTCTTTGGACAACGTCCGGGTGGCGGGATGATGCGATTTCTGGTGGGTTGATGGAACATCACGGCGATGCGCTGCGTTCGGCGGCGATCATCACGGTTCGGGGCGGACGGATTCGGATAACGACCTGCTGAGGATTCTTGAGTTGTGACCCGGGGATCAAACGGATCAACGGCGAGCATAGTTATATCCCGGAAACGCGCACAGGGCGCGGCCCGCTGAAGCGGGCCGCGCCGAATGGGAGTGCTTGTCATGGTGTATGTCTGGCAACAGAGTGAACAGTTTGTGGGGGCGCGGAAGCATTTGCCTCAGATGGGGGATTTGTTTGAACATGCGTCGGCATATGTTCAGGCGATGTTTCCGGAGGCGGGGCCGAGACATATTGTGGATTTGGGTTGCGGGACGGGGGTGACGGGCGGGGCGATGCTGGATGTGTTCCCGCGAGCGCGGCTGACGCTGGCGGATTTTTCGGAGCCGATGCTGGAACAGGCGCGGGAGCGGTATGCGGCGGACAACCGGGTGACGGTGGTGTCGGCGGATTTGTCGGAGCAAGGCGTGATGCGGAAGATATGCCCGGAGGCGGTGGATGTGGTGGTGTCGTCGCTGGCGATACATCATTTGGAGCGGCGGAGGCAGATGACGTTGTATGCGGAGATATGGGATGTGCTGGAGGAGGGCGGCGTGTTTGTGAACATCGAACACGTGGCGTCGGCGAGCAAGACGCTGGAGTCGATTTACTGGGATCGGATGTACGAGCATGTGACGGCATCGAAACGCGCGGCGGGAGAACCGGCGACGGTGGAACAGGTGCGGGCGGAGTTCGAGAAGCGGCGGCATGTGAACGTGCTGACGGCGGCGGAGACGCAGGTGGGGTGGTTGCGCGCGATTGGGTTTGCGGATGCGGATTGTGTTTTTAAGAGTTTTGAGTTGGCGGTGTTGGCCGGACGCAAGCCCCCGGCCCGGACGGTTTGAGTATCGGATGATGCGGTCGGCGGGGGGGGGGCGGGGCCGCGTGGTGATATACTGATTGCGGAGGTGTTTCATGCCGGCACACATACAAATCGACAAGACGAAGATCGCGGCGTTTTGCCGGCGGAATCGTATCCGCAAGTTATCGTTGTTCGGATCGGTGCTGACGGATCGTTTCGGGCCGGACAGTGATGTGGACGTGCTGGTGGAGTTTGAGCCGGACGCGCGGGTGGGATATTTCACGATTGGGCGGCTGATCAATGAACTGACGGAGATGTTGGGTCGGCGTGTGGACCTTCGGACGCCGGAGGAACTAAGTCGGTATTTCCGTCAAGAGGTTTATGCCGGTGCGGAGGCGTTATATGCCGCAGCTTGATGATCGAGTGCGACTGCGTCATATGCTTGACGCCGCGGTGACGGCGCGGGGGTTTGTGAAAGGGCGCTGCCGGGCGGACATGGGCGGCGATTTGCAGTTGCAGATGGCGGTGGCGCATTGCGTACAGATCATCGGTGAAGCGGCGGCGCGGCTATCGGGAGAAACGCAGCGGCGGATACCGGAACTGCCGTGGGGTGACATCCGGGCGATGCGCAATCAGATCGTGCATGTTTACTTCGGGCTGAATACGAACATTTTGTGGGACACGGTGCAGAATGATCTGCCGCCGCTGATTCGGGTGATTCGGGGGTATTTGGGCGGGGACGCGGAAGATTAGCGTTGAGGAACCCGGACCTTTGCCCCGGAGGGTTCAGGTCCGGTTTGGGGTGCGGGGGAGGTATGATGCGGGGGATATGAAACTGCGATGGAAGTTATTGGGGTTGTTGTTGGGGGTGTCGCTTGGGCCGCTGGTGGCGGTGCGGGCGTTTGATGTGCTGGCGATGCGGAGGATGGGGCGGGAGGTGGCGGGCAATACGCGGGCGCACCTGGCGGGACAGGCGGAGCGGGAGTTGAAGCGGATCATTGATGATGATGCGCGGATGCTGAACGTGGAGAGCAAGCTGATATTGTTTATTTTGAGGGAACAGATGCAGGAGGTTCAGGAGCGGTTGGATCAAGCCCCCCCGGAAGTGTCGCCGGCGGAAGTATCGGAGGCGGAACACGAGAAGATTTGGACGGCGGAGGATTTTGACGGGGGGTTGGTGCCGGGCCTGGAGGAGAGCGAGGCGTTCGCGCCGATGAAGGTGAGTTTCAAAACGCAGGTATTGCGTTTGTCGCCGGCCCCCGGAAGCACGGCGGTGGAGGGCACCGGATTAACATCCGGTGCTGTCGCGGAGGACATCGCGCGGCTGGCGGACATGACGCAGGTGTATCGGCAGTTGCGGGCGGTGTACCCGGAGGCGATGTTGTGGCAATACACGACGCTGGCCAACGGGGTGCATTTCGCGTATCCGGGCAAGGGGGGCTACCCGGCGGATTACGACCCCCGCAAGCGGGCGTGGTTTGTGGAAACGGGCAAGGCGACCGGGCCTCGCTGGTTCGCGCCGGTGGCGGATGTGACGACGGGTCGGCTGACGCTGACGGCGGCGGCGGCGCTGCATCGGCCGGACGGATCGTTCGCGGGGGTGACGGGGATCGACGTGCCGGTGAGCGCGGTGCTGGGGCAGTCGCGGATCGAAGCGCCCTGGGCCCGGGACGCGGATCAGGCGATGCTGTCGCTGACCGATGGAGCGGGTTGTCGTGCGATGGGATTGAAGTCGGAGGGGGACGGGCCGTTCGCTGTGGTGTTCGCACGGGCGAAGCAGGGGGATCGAGGCGGGGACTGGCGTTTGCCGTCGCAATATGAATTGTTGCGATGTGACGATGCGACAAGTCTGGAGGCGGTGTTGGAGGACATGGCGGCGGGTCGCGGGGGCGTGTCGCAGGTGACGGTGGATGGGAAGCAGCAGTTGTGGGCCTACGGGCCGCTTGATGTGCGACAGTCGGCGTATCTGGTGATACGGGTTCCATATGACCGGATCGTGGCGGGCGCGGCGGCGATGGAGGACCGGATACTGAATCAGATGTGGCAATCGTTGAGCGACAGCGCATGGATCGCGGGTTTGCTGACGGGCGTGGTGTTGATGGCGACGTGGCTGGGGGCGCGCGTGGTGAGCCGGCCTGTGAGGCAGTTGGCGGAGGCGGCGAAGCAGGTGGCGGCGGGAAACCTGGACGCGAGGGTGCGACTGCGGCAACTGGTGCGGGATGAACTGAACGAGATGGCGACGGCGTTCAATACGATGGTGCCGAAGTTGAGGGATCGGTTGCGGTTGAGGGAATCGTTGGCGCTGGCGATGCAGGTGCAGCAGTCGTTGCTGCCGGAGATTCCGCCGGTGGTGGAGGGATTGGACATCGCCGGCGCGAGCAAGTATTGCGATGAGACGGGCGGGGATTACTTTGATTTCA
>JBAYVY010000242.1:0-5657 GCA_041674345.1 Phycisphaeraceae bacterium
ATGAAATACAAGCAACTCAATGTCGTCCGAAACGAAAGCCGTTTAGCTCTCGTTATGCGAAAATCCCCTGAAATTCGCGTAATTCTGTTTCATGGGCACCTGAAAATTGGCTAAACCCCACTGGATCGTGAGTATGTATGTTGTCATTCAATACATCATCGGATGCTGCGTCACTGTTTTGCTCGGCCTTATCTCCGCTGCATTCGTTTTTTTGAATTACCATTTTGTGTTGCGCCGCAAACTTCGTTTGGAGACCGTGTTTCAGATCGCGGGGCTGATCGGAATTGCCTTGATTGGTGTCGGCATTGTTGGAAATGAACGATGGCTGGCGGGAGCGGGATTGCTCTTCGTAGGTTGGGTAGGCGTGCTGGTCTTGGCAATCCCGATAGTGTTCGTTTGGCAACTGATTCGTCGTCGGTAGGGGAACCATGTCTTCCCAGACGCGGTTTTTCGGGGCCGCTTGCGGCTTAGCGATGCCGGGATTTTCCCATCATGCGGGCTAAAGCCCGCACGCCGGTTTTTACATCGCACATCGCAGATCGAACATCGCACATTCCTTCCGGGGGTCACGGCCAGATGCCGCGCAGTTGATAGACCGCGGCGATGTGTTCCAGCGCGGCGGCGTGGGCGGCGGTGTTCATGTCGCAACCGTATTTATGGGCGGCGAGTTTCACGCGCCTCGCCGCCATGACCATATGTGTTTTCAACTGGGCATCGACGCGATCGACGTCCCACGTGTCGGACTGGCGGTTTTGCTGCCACTCGAAATAGCTGACCGTCACGCCGCCGGCGTTGCACAGAATCGCCGGCAGCACGGCGATGCCGCGCTCGGCCAGAACGCGCTGACCGGCGGGCGTCGTCGGGGCGTTGGCCGCTTCGACCAGCACCTTGCAATGCACCTGTCGCGCTTCGTTTTCGCCGATCATCTGTTCGAGCGCGGCGGGAATGAACAGATCAACCGGCAGTGTGTAAAAAGTCGTTTCATCAATCGCGTCGGCGTCCGGGAACCCGGCCACCCCGCCGCGTTGTTCGACGTGGGCCGCCAGTTTCCGGGGGTCCAGGCCGGCGGGGTTGCGGATCGCGCCGGTGTGATCGAGAACGGTGAGCAGTTTCATGCCCATGTCGCAGAGCAGTTGGCCGGTCCACGAGCCGACGTTGCCGAAGCCGATGAGTGAAAACGTCAGGTTTTTAAGCGTGAAACCCATTTCTGGCAGCAGTTCTTCCAGGACGTAGGCGAGCCCCTGTCCGGTGGCTTTGTCGCGCCCGGCGGACCCGCCGAAGTCCAGGGGCTTGCCGGTGACGACGCTGAGTCCGATGGGTCGTTTGCGGGGTTCGTTGAGGTTCATGTAGGTATCGGCGATCCACGCCATGATCTGGGCGTTGGTGCCGACGTCGGGGGCGGGAATGTCGTAATCGGGTCCGAGGTTGGAGCCGAGCGAACTGGTGAAGCGCCGCGTGAGTCGCATCAGTTCATCGGGATGCAGTTCGCGGGGATTGACCTTGACGCCGCCCTTGGCCCCGCCGAGCGGCAGTCGCGCCAGCGAGCACTTCATGGTCATGATCGCGGCCAGCGCCTTGACGTGATCGAGGGAGACGTGATCGTGATAACGGATGCCGCCCTTGTAAGGGCCGAGCACGTTGTTGTGCTGAACGCGGTAGCCCTTGAACAGTCGGTAACCGCCGTCATCCATGCGGACGGGGAAGTTGACGATGAGTTCGTTTTTGGGTTGGGCGAGGATGAGTTGAAGACGATGGGGCAGACCCACCATGCCGGCGGCGTTGAGGATGGTACACAGCGTCTGGAGGTAGATGTTATCGGGCGGGTAGGCGATTTCCAGTTCACGCAAAATGGAGCGATTATCCTGATTCATGTTTACAGCTATCGGCAAGGGATTGGTTGATTCAATGAAAAATTTTCAGGGCGGGCGGATAAAGCGTGGGCGTGGGCGCGTCGATTAACAGAGGGTTGGGAGCGGTTTTGGCGAAGAGCCGGAAAGTACGCCATGTCTGTGAACGACCGGGCCAGCGATGAAGAACGCCGCGTGAAGTCGTTGCATGACATGCACCTGACCGAGCGTGCGACGGAACCGGCGATCACCACGACGCTTGAGGCGACGGCCGAGGCGATCGATTGTCCGATCTCAACGGTGTCGCTGATCGACAGCGAGCGGGAAATCTTTTTCGCTACGGTGGGTGTCGAACGATGCAGCGCCCCGCGCGAGCAGGGGTTTTGCGCCCGCACCATCGAATCCGATGACCTGCTGGTGGTGGAGGACGCCCGCCGGGATCCGCGTTTCGCCGGCGGTGCGCAAGTGACCGAGCGGGGTATTGTGTTTTACGCCGGCGTCGCCCTGCATTCGCCCGACGGCATGCGCATCGGAGCGCTGAGCGTGCGCGATCGCCGGCCCCGCACACTGGACGACAAGCAGCGGCGGACGCTTCGCCGGATGGCGGCCATCGCCGAATCGCAACTGATCGGGTGCGCCGACCGCTGGAAGCGCGTACAGGCGCAGTTGCTCCTCGACGGCGTGATGAAGTCATCCCACGACGCGGTGTTGCTGCTCGAACCGATCCGCGACGAGCGGAAACAGGTGACCGACTTCCGCATTTGCTCGGCCAGTTCATCCGCGGAATGTATTCCCGGCTTCCAGTCCGGCGGGTTGCGCAACCGCCCGCTGTCATCGCTTTCGACGGGACGGATGAAACCGGAGAAATTTGAACGTCTCCTCCGGGTCGCCTCCACGGGCCAGCCCGATCAGTTTGAATGCGATTGCTGCCATCAGGGATGTACGATCTGGCACAATGTTTCGGTGGCGCGATGGCGCGATGGTCTGGCGATGACCCTTCACGACATCACCGATCACAAACTCACCGAACATCAATTCAACGACATGTTTGAAATGGCGAAGGATCTGCTTTGCATCGTCGATCATCGCGGTCGGTATGTCCGTGTCAACTCGGCGTTTGAACAGATGCTCGGTATCCCGCAGGCCCGCCTGATCGAATGCCTGGCGCTGGACTTCGTGGACCCGCGGGACATCGAACGCACCCGCCGCCTGATCGCCACGTTCGCCGGTGAACTTCGCATCAGCGAGTATGAAAACCGCCTTCGCAACCACGACGGCCAAACCCGCTGGATTCATTGGGGGCTTCAGCCGGTGGCCGATTCACCCCTGGTTTTCGGCGTCGGGCGGGATGTCACCGACGAACGCCGGGTCCGCCGGCGACTGCGCGAATCCGAGCGGTTCGACCGGGCCGTCATCGACGCGCTCGGCGAGGCGATCTCCATCGTCGATCAGACCGGCCTGATCCTCAACGTCAACCGGGCGTGGAAAGACTTCGCACGGAACAACGGGGGCGATCCTCACTCCCGGACGTTGTGCGAAGGGGTCAACTACCTGGAAGTGTGCCGACGATCCGCCGAAAAAGGCGACACCGACGCCGAACTCGTCGCGCAAGGCATCGAGCGGGTGCTTGCCGGGGAATCGGATAATTTTGAACATACCTATCCGTGTGACAGCCCGGCGGAGCAGCGAAGGTTCACCGTCACGGTGACGGGTTTCGCGCACCATCGCCGGCTCTGCGCGGTCATTTCGCATCACGACATCACCAGCCGCATGGAAGCCGATCTTCAGATTCAACAGGTTCTGAACCAGATGGACAGTCAGACGGAAGAGGTGAACGGTTTGGCGCGCGAGATTGACCGGACCCTGCGGATCGATCAGGCGGCGGAATCGGATCACGCCGAGTCCATCGTATCGCCGGGTTCCCCGCCGCGATTCCCGCAACTTGTTTGGCGCGGATCATCGGCGCCGCCCCGGTTCAGCGGGCGCGTGTTGGTGGCGGAAGATTGTGACGACAACCAGCGGCTGATTCGCTTCCTGCTGGAACGCCGCGGCCTGACCGTCGATAGGGTCGGTGACGGCCGGCAGGCGATGGATCATGCCCTGGCGGCCTGGCATCTGGGCGATCCATATGCGGTGACGCTGATGGACATTCAGATGCCGGTCATGGATGGCCTGGAAGCGGTGCGCCGGTTGCGCGAGGCCGGTTATGTCGGCCCCGTCGTGGCGCTGACCGCCTACACCACGATCACCGACCGCGAAAAATGTCTGGCCGAGGGATGTGACGATTACATCGCCAAGCCCATCGACCGTTCGCAACTGGAACAAGTCATCGCGCGCTGGCTCCAGCCGGTCGATCAGGCGACCCCCGCGTGATTTGAAGATTCCCCAAAATCCACGACAAGGTTTCCCCCTCCTTTGCCGATAATTCCCTTGCGGCCGGTCGTTCCCGTTTGTCGGACAAGACGATTCGGACTACGCCGCTATAATGCCCTGTGACGCGGCGAAGATTCGGGCGATTCCGCTCGAAAACCCGCCGCGTACAACCGGCGGCATACCCGCCGCCGGTACATGCCCCAGGCCCACGGAGTCAGATATGTTTGAACGCTTCACAGATCGTGCCCGAAAAGTCATGGCGCTGGCCAATCAGGAGGCCCAGCGATTCAATCACGAATACATCGGCACCGAACACATCCTGCTCGGACTGGTCAAGGAAGGGTCCGGCGTCGGCGCCAACGTCCTGAAAAATCTCGACATCGACCTGCGCAAGGTCCGTCTGGAAGTTGAAAAACTCGTCAAGAGCGGCCCGGACATGGTGACGATGGGCAAGCTGCCACAGACCCCCCGCGCCAAAAAAGTCATCGAATACGCCATCGAAGAGGCACGCAACCTCAATCACAATTACGTCGGCACCGAACATCTGTTGCTGGGCCTGCTGCGCGAACACGACGGCGTGGCGGCGCAGGTGCTGATGAACCTGAATCTGCGCCTGGAAGAAGTGCGGGAGGAAGTGCTGACGCTGCTGGGGGCCGGCTCGGCCAATGCGGAAAACGCGCAACCCGCCGGCGGCGAACCCAACGGCGGCGACCCGGCGACCAGCGGCGATCCGGCCAAGCAACGAGGCGGGAAAAAGAGTCAGACCCCCGCGCTCGATTCCTTCGGACGCGATCTGACCGAAATGGCGCGACAGAACGAACTGGACCCGGTCATCGGACGCGAAAACGAAATCGAGCGAGTCATTCAGATTCTCTGCCGGCGAACGAAGAACAACCCCGTACTCATCGGCGAGGCCGGCGTCGGTAAGACGGCCATCGTCGAAGGACTCGCCCAGTCGGTTATCAGCAAGACCGTGCCGGAGTTGCTTTACGATCGGCGCATCGTCGTGCTGGACCTGGCGATGATGGTGGCCGGTACGAAATATCGCGGGCAGTTCGAGGAGCGAATCAAGGCGGTGATGAACGAAGTGCGGCGTGCGAAGAACGTGATTCTGTTCATCGACGAATTGCACACACTGGTCGGCGCCGGCGGGGCCGAGGGCGCGATCGACGCATCGAACGTGCTGAAACCCGCGCTTTCCCGCGGCGAGATTCAGTGCATCGGCGCGACGACGATGGATGAATACCGCAAATACATCGAGAAGGACGGCGCCTTGGAACGCCGGTTCCAGATGGTGATGGTGAACCCGCCGAGCTACGACCAGACCATTGAAATCCTCAAGGGTTTGCGAGATCGCTACGAGGCGCATCACCGGGTGCAGATCACCGATGACGCGATCGCGGCGGCGGTGGAGCTTTCAACGCGATACATCACCGG
>JBAYVY010000243.1:0-5653 GCA_041674345.1 Phycisphaeraceae bacterium
ACCCCTCGATAAAGAAGTCGCGCAACTCATTCGCAAACGCATCAGCAATCGTGTGCCGATTTTGTTGATCGCCAACAAAGTCGATGACATGAAGCACGAAGCCGACGCGGTGGAACTGGCGCAGCTCGGTTTCGGCGAACCCTTGCTGGTGTCGGCCCAGACCTCGCGCGGCAAGTGGGAGTTCATCGAAGCCATCGCCAATAATCTGGACTGGGACGCCGCGTCGCTCAAGCAGCCGCCGCGCAGCGAAATGATGATCGCCATTGTCGGCAAGCGCAACGCGGGCAAGAGCACGTTCGTCAACGCGCTGGCCGGGAGCGAGCGCGTGATCGCCAGCGAACTGCCCGGCACGACGCGCGACAGCGTGGACGTGAAGTTCGCCTACGGCAGTCACGAGTTCACCGCCATCGACACCGCGGGGCTGCGTCGCAGCAAGAGCGTTGAAAATGATGTTGAGTATTACTCGATGCACCGCACGTTGCGCTCGATTCGCCGGGCGGATGTGGTGTTGCTGATGGTGGATGTGACGACGGAGATCAGCCAGGTCGATCAGAAGTTGTCGCAGGAGATTCAGGAGCATTACAAACCAGCGGTGATCGTGCTGAACAAGTGGGATTTGGTGGAGGGGAAAAAGGAGCCGGAGGAGTTTTTGAAATATGTCGATCAGCAGTTGAAGGGGCTGGGTCACTGCCCGCTGGTGTTCACATCGGCGATCAACAACGATCACGTGCATGAGGCGATCGAGTTGGCGGTGAAACTGCACAAGCAGGCATCGACGCGCATCGACACCAGCACGCTGAATGAGACGATGGAGCGGATATTGACGGCCAAGGGTCCGCGCACGCCGTCGGGTTCGCCGGTGCGGATTTACTATGTGACGCAGGTGCAGACCAACCCGCCGACGGTGGTGCTGTTCGTGAACAACATGAAGGCGTTCGACAACAACTATCAGCGTTATCTGGTGAACGCGATGCGCGAGGCGGGATTGTACGAGGAGGTGCCGATCAAGCTGGTGGTGCGGCCGAAAAAGCGGGAGCAGATATAATCGCGGTTAAGCGTGGGGTTTGCGATGGCGGTGTTTCTCTACACGATTCATGCGTATCGGTCGTGGATGCCGGACCACAAACGCGGGTTTGTTCTGCGGGGCAAAGGCATTCAGAAACCCGATGCGAAACGCGCGAGTTGGTATCACACTTTGGCGAAGCATGACCGCATGGTGTTCAGCGATGCGCGATGCGGGCAGATCATCGACGCGGTGAAAGAGGTGTGCGCGAACAAACAATGGCGATTGCACGGCGTCGTCGTGGTGTGGACGCATCTGCATCTGATCGTCAGTTGGGCGGCATATGCGGACGCACGGCGGGCGCGGGCGGTCATTAAGAAAGCGATCACGACATGGTTGCGCGATGCGACGGGCGAACATCGCAAATGGTTGTCAGGCGGCGGGAGCATCAACGTGTGCGCGATCGCGGGCACTACGAACACTTGATGAATGTGTATTTACCGGGGCATCGGAAATATGGGGGGAGACAGTGGTATGAATCGCGTTCGGGGGAACCGCGGCTCGGAAGCCGCGGCTGATAAAGAGGGGGCGTTGCGGTTTTCTTACATCGCACATCGCACATTGCACATTTCATTCACGCGGCGAGGCCGCCTTCGTCTTCGGATTCGTCGTTGAACAGGTCGTGGTGGCGGTGGTGGATGCGGATGACTTTGACCAGGTGGCCGGCGAGCAGGGGGCCGGCGGCCTGGAGCAGTTCGAGGATGTCGTCGCCGAAGGGTTCGGCGTCTTCGCGGAACAGCGCGATGCTGGCCAGCGATTCGCCGGTCTCATCGCGGCAGGCGACGGCGAGCAGGCATTGACCTTCAAGCCAGGCGGAGGTTTCGCCGAGGAACTCGGCGCATTGCGTGTCGCTGGTCAGATGCACGATGTCATCGCTGTCGTTGAGGCGGGGGGCGAGGTGATCCACGAGGTAATCGAGGACCAGGGGCATTTGGTCGCGTTCGTAGGAGTAATTGACGTATCCGCCGACGGAGTGCCCGCCGTCGTTGGCCGGGAGGAAGACGGCGATGTTGGCCGGGCCGACCTTGGCGACGAGGAACTCCAGTGTGCGGCGGAGGGTTTGTTCGAGGTCCAGTTCATCGGCGAGGGAGCTGCGCAGATCGCTGACCAGTTCGATGTGCTGGACCTGCGAGGCGAGGTCCTGGTAGGCGGTGACCAGATCGGCGCAGAGGACATCGACCTGCCGGCTGATCTGGTGACGCGCCTGGTTGAGTTCGCGGCAAAGGCGGCGGAGGCGGCTGACGCGCTGGGCGGCCTGTTGATCTCGGCGCTGCGAGTTGAGCGCGGCGTCGATGCGATGATTCAGGTCGGCCACGTTCAGGGGCTTGGCGATGAAATCGACGGCCCCGGCGCGTATGGCGGCCAGCGCGGCGCTGAAGGTCGCCTGGCCGGTGACGATCATGGCGCGGATGTGCGGATGGTCGCGGCGGAGTTCCTCGGCGAACAGCAGCCCGTTGCCGTCCGGCAGCGACAGGTCGATCAGCACGAGATTGATCGGCTGATGCGACAGGACGTGACGGGCCTGTTCCAGGCAATCGGCCTGATGGACGCGGCGGGGGTGGCTGGCGGTGGCGGGGCGGGCGACGGCGTCGGAGATGGCGGCGGCGACATCGCGGTCATCTTCGACGACCAGGACGTGCAGGGGCCGGGAATCGGCGACCGGTTTGAAGTTCGTCGTGATCGGCGAATGAATGGAAGGCACGGGGTACTCCTGAAAGTCGGAAGTGGGAAGGCGGAAGGGGCACTTCGTGCCACCCGCTAAACGGAAACTTCTGATTCCTGACTTACGACTTCTGATTCCTGCAAACGCATGGTGAGTCTTATCGTCGCGGTGGTTCCCTGGTGGGGGGCGCTGGTCAGTTCCAGCGTGCCGTCGAGACCTTCGATCAGGCGTTGCGCCCGCGCCAGACCCAGGCCTGGTTGGCGGCCGGCGATCTTGGCGGAGAAGAACGGATCGAAGGCGTGTTCCAGGGTGTGAGCGTCCATGCCCACGCCGTCGTCGATGACCCGGATGATTAATCGGTCATCCAGCGGATCGACCTGAGTGACAACCTGCACGGGTTTTTCGGGCTGCGCCTCGTAGGCGTTGACCAATAATTCGGCGAGCACCTGCGCCAGGTGGGAGGCGTCGGTGCGGAGGGGCGGCATCTTCGCGGTGGGTTTGAACGACAGGGCGGGGACATGGGGCAGACGCTGGCGAACCAGATGCACGGCACGGGTCAGCACATCGTCGATGGCGACCGGCTCGAACTTCGGTCGGGGCGACTCGGCGAACAGGTGTAACGCGGTGATGAGGTCGCTGAGTTTCTGGGCCTGCTCGAACACGAGGGCGGCGTCGGCCTGTTCCTTGGTTCCCTTCTCCAGTTTCATCGACAACAGTTGAGCGCGGCCGCTGATGACGGCCAGGGGGTTGTTCATTTCGTGGGCGGCGCCGGCGGCCATTTCGCCGAGCCGGGCGAGGGATTGATTTCGCATCATCGCGTCCTGTGTTTCGGTGAGAACGCGATTGGCCTCGGCCAGTTGTTCGCCGAGGCGGCGTGCGCCTTCGTGCTGGGTGGCGGCGCCGATGGCGGCGCCCCAGGTGGCGGCGAGGGCTTCGAGGTGGCCGGGTTCGGGCAGTTCATCACGATCGTGGACGAGAACGGCGGCGGTGCCCCAGGCGCAGGGCAGGGGCAGCAGATGCACGTTGCGCAGATCATCGAAACCGGCGAGGTAATCGGTGAGCCAGGGCAGGACGCCCATCCAGCCGACGGGCAATTCCTCGGCGCGACTGAGGGAAGAAAGCTGGGTGCAGTGGGGGGGCGGCTCGGCGAGTTGGGTATGAATGACGCGGCCGTCGTTGTTGTATTGATTGATCTGCCAGTCGGATTGGCCGGTGGGTTGGTAGATGATGGCGTAGTGGCCTTCGCCGAGGACGGCGGCGGCGGAGGCCGCGACGTTGGTCAGCAGATCGGCGACATCGCGTCCGGTGCCGGCGGAACGGTGGAAGGCGGTGACGGCGGCGATGGTTTTGCCCTGGAGTCGTGAGTTTCGGCGTTGATATTCCAGTTGGGTGTTCAGCCGGCCCAGGACGTTGTTGGCCTGCATGATGGATTCGAGGAACAATTTTCGGCTGGGGGATTTGCCCAGTCCCAGTGCGGCGGCGCGTTTGTCGAGTTGTTCGTGGATTTCGGCGACGGCGTGTTCGATGCGTTTGGGGTCGAGTTGAAGTTCCTCGGCGTGTTCGGCCAGGACGTCGGGCATGACGTGGTTGCCGGAGTAACCGATGTGCTGTCGGCGGACGAGCAGGTCGGCCAGGCCGATCAGACCGATGAGGCGGCGGTGGGGCAGTTGCTGGGGCAGGGAGCGGTAGGACGAACCGTGGAGCCAGATGCAATCGGCGATGGCGTGTGAGAGGCCCCATTTGTCCGCCAGGCGTTTGCCGGTGGTGTGGTGGTCGATGCCGAGCAGTTTGCGTTCGACGACGGCGATGTCGGCCTGGGCGGATTCGGTGAGTTCGATGACGCGTTGATAGCTTCGGGGCAGGACGTGCTCGAGGGCGAGTTTGCCGATGTCGTGGAGCAGGCCGCAGACGAACGCCTCGGTGGGGATCAGGTCGTGATGTTCGTGATGGCGCTGGGCGATGAGTTCGGAGGCGATGGCGACGGAGAGGCAATGTTTCCAGAAGTCGGCGCGCTCGAAGGAGGGCAGGCCGGTGTTGTCTTCATCGCCCTCCGTCCCTTCGTCCCTTTGTCCCTTCGTCCCTTTTTCATCCATGAAGGTTTCAAACACCTTGATGGACAACACGGCGTTGCGGATGGCGTCGAAGCCGAGCATGACGACGGCGCGGTCGATGGTGATGGTGGCGGAGCGCATGCCCGTGGCGGCGGAGCGGCAGAGGGAGAGGATTTTGCCGGTGAGGGAGGGATCGCCCTTGACCAGGTCGATGACCTGTTGGGCGTTGGAGTCTTCGGCGCTGGTGGCCTGGAGCAGTTTCATCGCGACGACGGGGAGTGTGGGCAGCGAATCAATCTGCTGAAGGATCAGTTCGATGCGGCGGGCGGAATGGGGATCGGGGGTGGGCATGGGGGGAAGGGAGTGAGGGACTAAGGGACTAAGGGACTAAGGGAAGAGAAGTATGCCGATTTCTTATCCCTCATTCCCTCATTCCCTACTTCCTTACAACTCCAGCAGTTCGCCGATACGGGCGACGAATTTTTCGATATTGAAGGGTTTTTTCACGAAGTCATCGGCACCGCCTTTGAGCAGGTCGTCGATTTCGTCCTGGTTGACCACGCCGGAAACGATGATGATTTTCATGTCTTTCAGATCGGGGTTCAGACGGACGGTGTTGCAGACGACGTTACCGTTGACGTCGGGCAGCATGTAATCGAGGATCATCAGGTCGGGGCGGAATTGTTGCGAGACGACCCCGGCGTCGTAGCCGGTGCTGGCGGTTTTGACATCGAAGCGACCGTCACGGTTGAGGACATCGACGAACAGTTCGACGATCTGTTCATCGTCATCGACGACCAGCACGCGGCGTTTGGAGCCGTCCAGCCGGTCCAGCGGGATGTTGTTGTCCTTCATGAATCGCATGAGTTCTTCACG
>JBAYVY010000244.1:0-5652 GCA_041674345.1 Phycisphaeraceae bacterium
CGGTCGTGGTGGTTATGGCGGCGGGGGCGGGGGCGGTCGTGGTGGTTATGGCGGCGGGGGCGGGGGTGGCGGCGGTCGTGGGCGTCCGGGGCGCGGCGGCGTGCCGGAGCCGGTCATGCTCATGGGCGAACCCTCGCCTTCGTTGACCAAGATCAACGAAATGAACACCGAAAAGCTCCGCGCCAAGATCGCCTCGCTCCTTCAGGAACAGGACCGGCTGACCGTCAAACTCCAGCGGCTGAACACGCAGGAACCGTTGCCGACCGAAAAGATCAAGGCGCTGACCGATCTCCAGGCCCGCCTGGCGACGCTGCAAAAACTCGCCCAGGAGCGACTGGAACAAAAACTCATCCGTAAAGCCGACTACGAAGAACGCACCGGCAACCGCGGCGGTTAATCCCGTTTGTGTTCGCCACAGCGGCACAGAGACACCAAGAGAGGGACGAAGGGACTTAGGGACGGAGGGACGAAGTGAAAGAGTCGCAGTCCAATTCCAATGCGGCACGTTCCGCTGTTTTGCTTTTCTGATTTCCTGTTTTCATTCTCTGTGCCTCTGTGGTTCATCTTCTTTTTGTTTGCGATAACCGCGTCCTGTGGCGCGGTTTTTTGATCGCGTCACAGGTGGCACGACGCGCCCGCCTGACCGTGCTTGAGCAGATAGTGCTGGTGATATTCCTCCGCCGGCCAGAACGTCGCGGCGGGCACGATCCGCGTGACGATCGGCTGATCGTACTTGCCGCCGGTCGCCAGGGCGTTCATGGTTCGCTCAGCCATCGCATGTTGTTCGGGGCAGTGGTAAAAGATCGCCGAGCGATATTGTGTGCCGATGTCCGGCCCCTGGCGATTCAATTGCGTCGGACGGTGGCATCGCCAGAACACGTCGAGCAGTTGTTCGTAGGTGATCGTATCGGGGTCGAAGGTAATCAGAACGGCCTCGGCGTGGCCGGTGGCGTCGGTGCAGACCTGTTCATATGTCGGCTTCTCCGTGTGTCCGCCGGTGTAACCCACCTGCGTGCCGGTCACGCCGGTCAGTGTGCGGAACGCCTCTTCCACGCCCCAGAAACAACCCGCGGCAAACGTCGCCTGTTCAGTGCGGCCCATGAATGCTCCTTTCAGAACAGCAGAACATCAGAAAAGCAAAACAGCAGAGCATTAAGACCACAGGACGTGGCGGACGATGGATCGGATATGTTCTGCTGTTCTGTTTTTCTGATGTCCTGCTGTCTTTAGTCCTCGTCTTCGTCGCCGACCAGGTATTCATCGAGGATCGCCTCGGCGCGGTCGAAGTCGCGCGCGTTGACGAAGATCGGCGTGCCCTGGCCCATGCTGGTCAGCCCGTCCAGCGGGCTGGGCATGTTATCGACGAAGGCCCGAATGTCGTTGGCCGCCAGTTCTTCACGGATCAGTTCGGCTTCCGCGCCGTTTTCCGCGTCGTACAGTTTGACCATTTCGTTGCTCATTTGGACCTCCTTTGTGGTGAGGGACGGGGACTAGGGGCTGGGGTTCCACTTTTCCCTAGCCCCTAATCCCTCGCCCCTCGCCCCGCTTTTAATTCTAGCCCGCCGCAGCTTGCGAAGCGCCCGTCGCTCGATACGAAACGTCTGACGCCGGGTCAAATGCAGTAGATCGGCGATTTCCGCCAGCGTGTGGGGGGGGTCCGTTTCATCGCCCAAACCCCGATGGGCGGCAAGTATCCGCCACTCCGTGTCGTCCAGCAGGGGCCGGGCCGCCGCGGGGTCGATCTCTGCGGTGACGCGGCGTGCCGGTGGGCCGACCGCGGCATGGGGCTGGGCGAAAGAGCGTTGCAACAACCACGACAGATGCGATGAAAAGCGCGAGCCGCGTGATGCGTCGAAGGTGTCGATCGCCTCGTCCAACACACGCAGGCCCATCTGAATCAGCGCCGCGTCATTTTTCCGGAAATCTTTTCGGGGGGGCGACGTTCCCGCCTGTCGCCGCGCCAGCGATTCGGTCATCGGCCCGAACGCGGCGGCGATCCGCTGTTTGATCCGCCTGGCCCACCGCAAAAAGGTCCGCGCCTGGTCGATCTCGGTCGAGTGCGGGCGATTGCGGTCCAACGCCTCGATGACGCAATGCGCGCGGAACTTCAAATAGTTGAACCGCACGAATGTCGCCTGCTCGATCCCCACGGACGACTCGGCGGTGATCGGTTCCAGCGGCGTGCCGAGTATCACCTGCTCGGCGTCGGGCAGGTCGAACGTCGGACTGACGATGAACGGATGGCGCATCGCACGCAACTGATGCGACTGGTGCAGACGAATGGCGCGATAGATCGCGTCCGGCGTCCTGCCGAACCGCCGGCACAACCGGCGAATCGGAACGTGATTGCGATACGCCCGCGCGATCAGCCGCTGCTCCCGTTCATGCAGCGGCGGGCGATGACCCCGAAAAATAGCGAAACGCGGATCGTGTTCGTCGTGCATCACCAGCAACCGGCGGATCGTTTCGACGCTGCGGTCGTATTTGCGGGACAGGTGCTGCGCCACGCGGAACGGTGAGGTATGCACGCGCGATGCGATCCGTCGGGCGCGGGTGATGATCGCGTGCCGGGTCGCTTCGTCCATCCGGGTCAGGCGGCCTGTCTTTCGCGTGTTGCGCGGTTGCCGACGCGAAGCGATGAAACGATCCACGCTGATCGAAAGATAACCGAGCACCTTGCGGGAGACGGGGACAATTCCGGGGGCGGGGGCAATGAATTGCCCCCGCCGGGGCGGCGGGAAAACCAGTTTGCGGGCGAACAGGCCTTGTTTGCGATAGCGTGCGACGGAGCGCGGCGTGACGCTGAGCTTGCGGCAAAGCGCATCGAGGTCCATCGCGGGGGGATCGTAGCTGTCGGCCCGAATGTCGAGCGTGTCGCTGACGTCTTCGACCAGCCGCATCAGATCGTCGCGCACGGCCCGACCGGGCAGCAGGGCCGATTCGACCTCGCTTGCGGGGGCGTCGGCGCGGTAGCCGGTGATGCGGTAGATGAGGTATTCGATGGGGTAAAAGGCGTCGGGATCGGTCTGCCAGTAGAGCAGCTCGGCGCGGTCGATCTGCGACAGGCGAGGCCCCGGCGGGGTGAACCGCATCTGCTTGGCCAGGTCGGCAAGTTGTTCGCAACGATAGGGCATGGTTGATTTCTGACTGAAGTTTCGCAAAAACCGAAAAGAGATTTCAACACAAGAGGGCACGGAGTACACAGAGAGGGATTTTCAATGTGTTTTTCTCGGTTTTCACCTCTGTGAACTCTGTGTCCGCTGTGTTGAAATCGCATTTTGCGAAAGTCCAGTTCTGATTTGAAAAGCACGATCACGCGAGTCTCCTCTTCAAATCCGAAATCAGGCATCCGAAATCAGAAACGTCTCCGTTGCCGGATGCAACACCAGCGGGCGCACGGCGTCGATGAGTTTCAGTTCCGCGGCTTTTCGCCAGAACAGTTGGACGGCTTGCAACTGCGGCGGGCCGACTTCGTAACGCAGCATCCTGCCGAGGTATTCACGCGCTAATTCGGAGGGCCAGCCCAGCGGCACGGCGTATCGGGCGACGATCGTGTCCAGATGCGATTCGTTGGCCTGACGCCGGGCGTTGAGGATGGCGGGCACGTCACCGAGGTCGGCGTTCTGCCGCGCCATCCAGATGGCGAAGACGAACGGCAAGCCGGTCCACTTGTTCCACGCTTCGCCCAGATCGAGTTCAAATGGGTATTGATCGGCGGGCGGAGGACGGGTGATGACCTTGTCGCCGATGAGCAGCAGCGTTCGCACGTCCTGCGAACCGACGAACCCGCAGGCGGCGACGGCGGGCCAGGGTTGCACGGTGACATCGCGCTGATACACGCCGCGCAGGATCACACGCATCAGCGCGACGGAGGTGTGACTGTCGGTGTCGGCATGAACCACGGAGACCTGATCGAACGGCACGCGGCTGAACAGGCGGACGGTGAGCGTGCGACCGGGGCTGCCGATGCAGCCGACCGGCACGATTTGCAGCGGCGTTTTGGAACGCTGATAGTCGATGACGGGGCAGAGCGCCAGTTCGACGCGACCGGCTTCGAGGTCATCGAGCAGGCGGCTGGGCACATCGGGGCGGAGGGTGATGTCATCGCGCCCCTCCAGGCCGTGAATCATCGGCCGGGTGTTGAGAAAACTGACGCAACCGATCACGTGGGGAAGCATGGGGAGTATTGTATGCTTGAAGTGGGAAGTAGGGGGAAAGTGGGAAGGCGGAAGTGAAGAGGAAAGTGGGAAGGCGGAAGTGGGAAGTGGGAAGTAAAGAGCCGTGTATAAAATTTTTCCGACTTCCGACTTCCGACTTTCTTCCCTCACGCATCGGGGTCAACGATGTCATCCGCCCGCGGCGCGGCGATCGCTTCGATCAGCGGCTTGCCCGCCAGCGCACGCACCACGTTCCTCGCTTCCTCGCAGTATTCCCCATGCCGACCCAGCAACCCGAAATACAGCCCCGCGTCCGGCGCGTTGACCTTCCACTTCGGAACCCCCTCCGCGTCGTAGCTGATTTCATCGGTGTAAATCGTCCGCCCCAGATCGTCCTTCACCGGCTCCTTCTTGCCGTTGATCTCCAGCATCTGTGGAATGTACCGCACGCCGCAACGACACAACGCCTCGTCAATGGCGGTGAAGCGTTGTTCATCGGTGAGCATTTCCCACGCCTCAGCCATGACGACGATTTTGAAATCATGCGCCGAGGAAAGCTTCTCGGTGCGCGTGCATTTGCGCGATTGCGTCGGCACGAACCGGTTGTCACGGATCGCCTTCGAGTCGGACACGAGCACCCAGATGCTCGCCAGGGCGAGGCGCGGGTGGTGATGTTTTTCTTTGACACGTCGAACCAGATTGGCGATGTCCGCCGGTGCTTCCCAAATCGCAGCCATGATGAAACCTCCGTCTGTGTTGAAGGAACGAAAGCGGGAAGTGTACCAAAGCGAGCCGCTTCCGGGGGACGGGGGCGTGTCGCGGCGGAGGACTGTGTTTAGCGGTGGCCGTCAGGCCCCGCCGAACGCCGCCGCAACTGTGGCTGAATCGTTTTCCGCAACCGGGTAAAATGAACGGTATGACCGAGGCAGAGGAACAACGTGTCGTCACGCCACGGGTGCAAGGCCGCGCCTTTCAAAAATTCGTCTTGGTGTTCGCGGCTTTTCTTTTCTTATACCCCGCGACATACTTCGGCCTCACGCGAATCTATTTGGCGCTGGATCAACAAGCGACGGACCCGCATCCCGCCGTTTATTTCCCGCCGATGACCGTGGAATTCGGCACCTTTTCCCGGCATCCCTGGCTCAAAGAAGTTCATCGTTTCGCGGCATATTTCTTCCATCCGGCCTGGTGGGTGGATCGCCACTGCTTCGGTGGGCCGGATTACTATGTGGGTTTCCCCGATCACCCCAGCGAAGTTACGAAAGACCAAGTGTGGCATGAATGACGTGATGACGGGCTGCGCCGTCGATGAATGACATCGTCACGGCATTCGCCCTTTATCCTGCAAATATCTCCGGAACGATTCAAGGCGGGGGAGCGATTCGCGGTCTTTGTGCCGATTCGTCGCGGCTTTGCTCGCGATGATGTCGTCGATGTGGCAGACGGGAAATCCCTCCACGTCGATATGCCGTCGCCATGCGTCGGCGAATCGCTC
>JBAYVY010000245.1:0-5641 GCA_041674345.1 Phycisphaeraceae bacterium
TCGTGTCGTCCGTGCCGCCATGATGGAACCTCCTTGCCAGCCCGCCTTGGCCCGGGTCGCCGTCCGGGGCGACCCACCAC
Source organism: Phycisphaeraceae bacterium (assembly GCA_041674345.1). GTDB lineage: Bacteria > Planctomycetota > Phycisphaerae > Phycisphaerales > Zrk34 > JBAYVY01. The sequence goes on from JBAYVY010000245.1 coordinate 81, forward strand.
TACATCTTGTCGGCTATCCCCCCGCGAAAACTGTCATGCACCCTCCCACTTCCCACTTCCGACTTCCGACTTCCGACTTCCGACTTTCTATGGTATTCTTTTCAGGTTCGACACCCGCTGATTTTCCGTTCGCAGGAGATGCATGATGGCTCGCGTTCTGCTGGAACACATCAAGAAGGTTTACTCCAACGGCTTCGAGGCCGTGCATGATTTCAACCTCGACATTCCCGATCGGCAGTTCGTCGTGTTCGTCGGGCCATCGGGCTGCGGCAAATCGACGACGCTGCGCATGGTCGCCGGTCTGGAGGAAATCTCCGACGGCACGGCCAGCATCGGCGGGCGCATCGTCAATGACGTGCCCCCCAAAGATCGCAACATCGCGATGGTGTTTCAGAACTACGCCCTGTATCCGCATATGACCGTCTATCAGAACATGGCGTTCGGGCTGAAGCTGCGCAAAGTGCCCCGGGCCGAGATCGACGCCAAGGTGCGGAACGCCGCGAAGATTCTGGGCATCACCGAACTGCTCGACCGCAAGCCCAAGCAATTGTCCGGCGGGCAGCGCCAGCGCGTCGCCGTCGGCCGCGCCATCGTGCGCGATCCGGCCTGCTTCCTGTTCGACGAACCCCTGTCGAATCTCGACGCCAAGTTGCGCGTCGAAATGCGCGCCGAACTCAAGCGTCTGCATATGCGGCTGCAAACCACGACCATCTACGTCACCCACGATCAGGAAGAAGCCATGACGCTCGGCGACCGCGTCGTCGTGATGAAGGATGGCTACATCATGCAGGTCGGTTCCCCGCTGGAAATCTACCGCCATCCCGCCAGCCGCTTCGTCGCCGGGTTCCTCGGCACACCGCCCATGAACTTTTTTGAAGGCCAGCTCGTTCAGAAGGACGGCAAACTCTGGTTCGATGAAGGCAGTCAAAAACTGGCCGTGCCCGATTGGGCGAAAGACGATCTTCAGGGCAAGGTCGGCTCGCCGGTCATCATGGGCGTCCGCCCTGAAATCGTCAGCGAACATCCCTTCCCCAGCCAGACGGGCAACACGCTGAAACTGAAGGTCAACGTCGTCGAACCGCTCGGCGACAAGATGGACGTCTATCTCGCCACCGAACATCACGACCACATCGTCGCCCGCGTCGAAGCCCACCGCGGTCTGGAACCCGACGCCGTCGCCACGTTCCACATCAATCTCAACAAGGGCCATTTCTTCGAGCCGGAAAAAGAAGGCGCCGCCCCCGACGAGTCCGGCGAAAACCTCTGCCTCGAAGCCGAAAAAGCACTCGCGCGGTAAACCTGAAAATACAAGAGATGCAAAGAGAGGGACGAAGGGACGGAGGGACGAAGGGACGAAGTGAAAGAGTCACAGCCCCATCCTCACTTCGTCCCTTCGTCCCTAAGTCCCTTCGTCCCTTTCTCAGCGCCTCCGCGCCTTTGCGGTGAATCCCCTCTTCAATTCGTCAGCACCACCACATCCTCCGCGTCGAATCCGATCCGCACCGGCGCGTTCCATTCCCGCAGGCGCGGCTTCGGCTCCGTCACGTAAATCCGCAACCCGTCGCTCGTGCTGAACGTGTGTTGCGCCAGGTCGCCCAAATACATCGTCTCGACGTGATTGGCGCTCAACACATTCTGCGCCGATTGGCCCGCGTCGATCAATCGCATCGCTTCCGGTCGCACCGAGCAGGTGACGTTGCCCTTGCCGGGCACGTCGGCCGGGTACACCAGTGATCGCAGCGTGCCGGTCGCCGTTTCAAGCACCAACGCATCGTCCTGTCGCTCGCGCACCACGGCGGGGATGAAATTCGTCGTTCCCAAAAAATCGGCGACGAAGCGATTCCGCGGACGGTTGTAAACTTCCGGGGGCGGGCCGATCTGCATGAGTTTGCCGTCCTTCATCAGCGCGATGCGGTCGGCCATGCTCAATGCCTCTTCCTGATCGTGGGTGACGTAGATCGTCGTGATGCCGGTGGTTTTACAGATGCGGCGAATCTCGGCGCGCATCTCCAATCGCAGCTTCGCATCGAGGTTGCTCAGCGGTTCATCCAGCAGCAGCACATCGGGGTTGACGATCAGGGCGCGGGCCAGGGCGACGCGCTGCTGCTGCCCGCCGGACAGTTGCACGGGCCGGCGATCCGCCAGTTCCGCCATTCGCACCATCGCCAGCGCATCGGCGACGCGCCTGCGCTTTTCATCGACTCCGACGTTCCGCACGTCCAGTCCGAACGCCACGTTCTGCGCCACGGTCAAATGGGGCCAGAGCGCGTAGCTTTGAAACACCATCGCCGCGTTGCGCCGACCGGTCGGCAGGTGCGTGATGTCGCGCTCGCCGAACGTGATCGACCCGCCGTTCACATCCGTCAGGCCCGCGATCATCCGCAGCAGCGTCGTCTTTCCGCAGCCGGACGGCCCCAGCAAAAAGAACAGTTCCCCCTGGCCGATCTCCAGCGATACATCATTGACCGCGACCGTCGCCCCGAACCGTTTGACCAGATGATTGATCCGCACTGCAACCATGATGAAAGTATAACCCCATTGGTGATTTGGCGACGGTTGACTTGGCGAAGCGTCCCGCCGCTGGCGGCTTGACGATTCCTGTTCCCCCCAATGAATCATCATCCACGCCAAAATCCCGTAAACTGTATTCATGCGAAACCTGCCTCGCATCCTCGTCGCCGTGCTGTTCCTCGCGGTACTCATGCTGCCGCTGATCCGCTCGCACGTGGGTGTTTCTTCCAATCAAGCCGAGGCAGAGCGAACTTCCGGGGGCGCCGCCTCGGGTTCTTCGGCTGTACGTCTGGTCATCTACTCGCCCCATAACGAGCAAATCCGTTACGAAGTCGCCCTCGCCTTTTCCCGCTGGTACGAGGAAAAACATCATCAGTCCGTCACCATCGACTGGCGCAACGTCGGCGGGACCAGCGACATCGAACGCATCCTCAAAAGCCAGTTCGCCGCGCTCGCACGCACCGGCGACGAAGACGACGGCGTGGGGGCCGATCTGGTGTTCGGCGGCGGCGATTACTCCTTCGACTCCGTTCTCAAAGCCGGCGTCAACGTCCCGGTCATCGACGAACGCGGTCAGCCCGTCCTCGATGACCAAGGCAAACCCAAACTCCGCAACGTCTCCCTCACCCAACCCATTCACATCGACGACGACCTCAAAGCCGCCGCGTATCCAGCGCCGCTCATCGCCGACAAAAAACTTTACGACCCCGACGGCCACTGGTGGGGCATCGTCCTCTCCAGCTTCGGCATCGTCTATAACCGCGATGTTCTGCATATCCTCAACCTTCCCGAACCAGCCACATGGAGCGACCTGGCCGATCCGCGATACACCGGCTGGATCGCGCTGGCGGATCCGTCGCACTCCGGATCGGTCAAAGTCACTTATGAAGCGATTCTTCAGCGTTACGGCTGGGAGCGAGGCGTGTGGGTTCTTCGCCGCGTCTTCGCATCCGCCCGCTACTTCGCGCCCGGCGCCACGCAAATCCCCATCGACGTCAGCTCCGGCGAGGCGGCGGCGGGCATGTGCATCGACTACTACGCACGCCAGCAGGCCGAGTCCGTCAGCGCCGGACGCCTCGATTACGTCGCGCCCGCCGACGCCACGGTCATCACCGCCGATCCGGTCGCCGTGCTGCGCGGCTCGCCGCATCGTGAATTGGCCGTCGAGTTCGTCGGGTTCCTCCTCACCGAACAAGGCCAGGCGTTGTGGGATTTGCCCGTCGGTGATCCGCTCGGCCCCCGGAAGTTCGCCCTTCGTCGCGCGCCGATTCGCCGCGACATTTACGAAAAATACGCGGATCGTCTGATCGACAAAACCAATCCTTTCGACATCGCCCGTCCGCTGCCCGCCGGGGTGCCCGCGTATTTCAGCGTGATTCCCACATTGCTGCATTCGATGTGCATGGACATTCACGACGAGTTGCGGGCCGCGTGGGTCACGATCAACCATACCCCCGACGGCGAGTTGAAAACGAAAATGCTCGAACAGTTCGACGCTTTGCCCCCGGGGGTCACCGCCGACGAATTGCTCGCCGCGCGAAAACAGTGGCGGATCGACCCCCACGCCGAAACCGCCGACCGCCTGAAATGGACCGCCTTCTTCCGCGAACATTACCAGCAGGTCATTGACATGGCCCGCTGATGTGCCGGTCGTTGCGACTCTTCCCTTTTTATTTTCAACACCATGACACCCATCATCACACAACCCACCGTCGCCGATTTCGATGAACTGATCGCCTTCATGGATCGCGCGTTCAACTTCACACCCGACATCGGTTTCCACCGCCGTTTGCCCGTCCTTTATCAGCGCACCGAACGACATCTGGCGTGTCAGCACATCATTCGCCGCGACGGAAACACCGGCCCCATCGTCGCAAGCATCGGCCTGTACCCGCTGACCTGGCATGTCGGCGACACGCCCCTCCGCATTGCCGGCATCGGCGGGGTAAGCTGCGACCCCGACCACCGCGGACGCGGCTTCATGTCCCACATCCTCACCCATCTCCGTCAACTCATCGCCGACGAAAAATATCACCTGTCCTACCTCAGCGGACAACGCCAACGCTACGCACACTTCGGCTGGGAAGTCGCCGGCTGCCTCCTCAACTTCCATCTCAACACCACCAACCTCAAACATACGCCCGACGTCCCCGACTCCGAAAACCACGGCTTTGAACTCGAACTGTTCACCGGCCAACCCGATGACCTGGTCGCCATATGTCGATTGCACGATGCGCAGCCCGCCTTCATCGAACGCTCCGCAGAGTCGTTCCCGCTGGCGATCAAGAGTTGGTTCGCATCGACTTACCTGTTGCGTGGTGAACGGAACAACGTCGCCGCATATGCCGTCGTTTCACGGGACGGCTCCACCGTCACGGAAATCGTCGCCGCCGATGCCGCTCACGCCATGCGACTGCTGCGTCTGTTGCTGACGGATCGCCCCGCCGCGACACCGGCCATCACCGCGATCAATGTCCAACTCGGCGGCGAACAGCATGAACTGGCGCGAACGCTGGACGCCGTCGCGGAAACGTACAACGTCTGCCCCAGCGGCAACTGGCAGATATTCGACTGGCCCGTCGTGCTGGGGGCGTTGCTTTCGTTGCGTCATCGTGTCGCTCCGTTGGCACCCGGTCGCGTGGCGTTGCGCATCAACGACATCGACCGCGTGATTCGCCTGGAAGCGAACGACTCCGCCGTGCATGCTGGCTGGACCGATACGCCGGCTGACGTATCGCTCGACGCGAAGACCGCCATGCGCGTTTTATTCGGCCCGCTGCCGCCGTCCGTCGTCGCGTCGCTGCCGCCGTCCGCCTCGTTGCTCAACGCCTGGTGTCCGCTGCCGCTGTCGTTCCCCGCCCCCGATCACGTGTGATCCCGGGGCAATCGCAAATAGTCCGGAAATTCAGAATCACCGCGGAGGCGCGGAGACGCGGAGAGAAAAAAACAGAACATCAGGACAGCAGAAAAGCAGAACATGTCGGAGGGCCTGATGTTCCGCTGTTTTGCTTTTCTGCTTTCATGCTCCGCGCCTCCGCGGTTACTCCGCA
>JBAYVY010000246.1:0-5627 GCA_041674345.1 Phycisphaeraceae bacterium
CGGAAGTAACCCCCCCCGGAAGTTGCGTGACGAATTGGAAGCCATGTTGAAGGAATCTGTCAGTGCATGAATTGGTGGAACAAACCCGCGACGGCTCGGTGAGAGCGGCGAGTCGGTTGATTTCCTTGTTGGAGGATCAGCCGCATCGCCTGCCGGAGTTGATGACCGGCATGGGCGACTGGCCGCAGGCGCGGCTGGTGGTGGGTTTGACCGGCGCGCCGGGTGTTGGCAAGAGTACGCTGACGGATGCGATGCTGACCGAATGGCGTGTGCGGTTGCCGGGAGCGCGGCTTGGCGTGATCGCGGTGGATCCGTCCAGTCCGTTCACGGGGGGCGCGGTGCTGGGTGATCGGGTTCGGATGATGGGGCATTCGACCGATCCGCTGATTTTCATTCGTTCGCTGGCCAGTCGCGGTCATCTGGGCGGATTGACGCTGGGTGTCAAGGGGACGCTGCGGGTGATGGGGTTGTTGGGTTGCGAACTGGTGATTATTGAAACGGTGGGCGTGGGTCAGAGCGAAGTGGAAGTGGTGGGCGTGGCGGATGTGGTGGTGATCGCGCTGGCGCCGGGGCAGGGCGACGGGGTGCAGATGCTCAAAGCCGGTCTGATGGAAGCGGGGGATATGTTCGTCATCAACAAGGCCGACCGCCAGGGCGCGGATCGTCTGCTCGCGGAACTGAAGGCGACGCTTTCGCTGGCCAATGCGCATCGCCACGGTTTGGCGCCGACGGTGGATCGCTGCTCGGCGGTGGATCACATCGGGATACCGGAGTTGGTCACGGCGATTGAAGAGCGTTACACGCAGATTCGCACACAGATCGCCAGTTGGCGTCGAAACGCGCTGAAGCGTGATGTGAGCGGCGCGATTTTGCAGGCCGCATATGAAATGATCGAGGATTCATTCGGCTCCATCGGGCCGATTGAGCCGATTCTCCAGCGGGTTTTGTCAGGTCAGGCGACGGTGGAGCAGATGGCGGAGCAACTGCTGTTGTCAGCCGCCCACCCGCTCAAGCACAAGGAAGCGTCATGATCCCGCCCCCGGAAGTTCGGCCCCCGGAAGTTTGAAGTCATGGCGCGAGAGTTGATGCGGTCGCCCGGCCGTTCAAGCACAAGGAAGCACTATGATCCCGGAAAATCTTGAAAAGTTGTATAAGAGTTGGACCGACGGACCGGTCGCCCGCACCATCGGCAAGTTCCCCGAGCGGCACAATCCGTTCGTCACCGTCAGCGGCGCGCCGGTGGAACGCCTCTATCTGCCCGATACCGAAACCATCGAAAAGTACGAGGAAAAGCTGGGTATTCCGGGGGCGTATCCGTTCACCCGCGGCGTGCAGCCGACGATGTACCGCGGACGGTTTTGGACCATGCGGCAGTACGCCGGTTTCTCCACCGCCGAGGAATCCAACAAACGATACCGCTACCTGCTGGATCAGGGATCGACGGGTCTGAGCGTCGCGTTCGACCTGCCCACGCAGATCGGGCTGGACAGCGATGATGTGATGTGCGTCGGCGAAGTCGGCAAGGTCGGTGTGGCGATCGACTCGCTGGCGGATATGGAGACGTTGTTCGAGGGCATTCCGCTGGACAAGGTTTCGACGAGCATGACGATCAACGCGCCGGCGGCGGTGCTGCTGGCGATGTATATCGCGGTCGGGGAAAAGCAGGGCGTCAGCGCGGACAAACTCGAAGGCACGATTCAGAACGACGTGTTGAAGGAATACATCGCGCGCGGGACGTACATCTTTCCGCCCAAGCCGTCGCTGCGGGTGATCTCCGATATTTTTGAATACTGCACCCGCAGTGTGCCGAAGTGGAACACGATTTCGATTTCGGGTTATCACATCCGCGAAGCCGGTTCGACCGCGTCGCAGGAAGTGGGCTTCACGCTCGCCGATGCGATCTGTTACATCGAAACGGCCATCGCGGCGGGTTTACAGGTCGATGAATTCGCGCCGCGACTGGCGTTCTTCTTCGCGGCCCACACGGATTTGCTGGAAGAGGTGGCCAAGTTCCGCGCCGCCCGCCGGCTGTATGCGAAAATCATGAAGGAACGGTTCGCCGCGAAGGATGTCAAGAGCATGATGCTGCGTTTCCATACGCAGACCGGCGGGGTGACGCTCACCGCGCAACAACCGGACAATAACATCGTGCGTGTGGCGATTCAGGCGCTGAGCGCGGTGCTGGGGGGGACGCAGTCGCTGCATACCAACTCGAAGGACGAAGCGTTGGCGTTGCCGACGCAGGATTCGGTGACGGTCGCGCTGCGGACGCAGCAGATCATCGCGCACGAGTCGGGCGTGGCGAACACCATCGACCCGCTGGCCGGAAGTTTCGCCGTCGAGGCGATGACCGATCGCATTGAAAAAGAGGCGATGGATTACATCCGGCAGATCGACGGCATGGGCGGCGTGGTCCCGGCGATCGAGTCGGGCTACATCCAGCGCCAGATCGAACAATCGGCCTACGAATACGGCAAGAGCATCGAGGAGAAGAAACGCATCATCGTCGGCGTCAACGAGTTCACTTCCGACAAGGAAGTGGCGATGGACCTGTTCCACGTTTCGGAGGAAGTGCGCAACAAGCAGATCGCCAAGATCAACGCGGTGAAGGCGAAACGCGACCCCCGGAAGGTGGAAAAGACGCTGGAGGCGTTGAAGGCGGCGGCGACGGATGAGAAGGTCAATGTGATGCCGCTGATTGTCAACGCGGTGAAGGAATACGCGACGATCGGCGAGATTTGCGGCGTGCTGCGCGGCGTGTTCGGCGAATATCAGGAAGCGTATCAGATGTAGCCCCCGGAAAAGGAACGAAGGGAAGAACTGTTTAGCGGGTGACGCGAAGCGTCCCCCTCTTTGGAAGGATACGAAACCATGAAACCCGTGAAATCCATCAACCACATCGGCATCGCGGTGAGCAGCATCGCCGAGCAGCGGGCGTTCTATGAAAAGAACCTCGGCGCGGTGTACGAGGGCGAAGAGATCGTCGCCGACCAGAAGGTGAAGGTCGCTTTTTTCAAGGTGGCCGACGTTCGCCTCGAACTGTTGGAGCCGACCGATCCGAGCAGCACCGTCGCGCAGTTCATTGAAAAGCGCGGGCAGGGATTGCATCACATCGCGTACACCGTGGATGACGTGCAAGCCCGCATTGCGGAACTGACGGCGGAGGGCGTGAAGATGATCGACGGCACGCCTCGCAACGGCGCGCATCACACGAAGATCGCGTTCCTTCACCCCAAGAGCAGTTGCGGTGTTTTAACGGAGCTATGCCAACCCCAATGAGAAAAGAGTTTGCGGTTTGCAGTTAACGGTTTGCGGTTAAACCGCGAACCGCAGACAGCAAACCTGTTTCCTACCCTGCCCCCAATGCTCCAGGGCAGTGGGAAGGATCAACACGACGGGACAGTACATTCATATCTGACCCGACCCGACCCCGTCCCGACGTGTTGCCCTTCCCGCCCTGGAGTTTCTAAACAACGACCCACGCGATAGAGTGCGTGGTTTTGAAAGAGGTGCTTCGATGCCCGAACCGACGGAACGCCGACAAATGACGATGGCCGAGAAGATCGCGGAACTGCGCGAGCGCAAGGCGAAGCTGCAACTCGCCGGCGGCGCCGACCGCATCGCCAAGCAGCATCAGGCCGGCAAACTCACCGCGCGCGAGCGGGTGGAGCTGCTGCTCGACGCCGATACTTTGCAGGAACAGTATTCCTTCGCCGCGCACCGCTGCGTCTATTTCGGCATGGAGGGCAAGGAACTGCCGGCCGACGGCGTCATCACCGGCAACGGCACCGTGGACGGACGCCTCGTTCACTTCGCCAGCCAGGACTTCACCGTCGCCGGCGGAGCGGCGGGCGAAATCCACTGCTCCAAGATCGCCGAGATGCTCAAGGCGTCGCTGACCACCGGCTCACCGTTCGTCTTCATCAACGACTCCGGCGGGGCGCGCGTGCAGGAAGGCATCGACTCACTCAACGGTTACGGCCAAATCTTCTACAACAACGTGCTGCTGTCCGGCGTGGTCCCGCAGATTTCGATGATCTGCGGCCCCTGCGCCGGCGGAGCGGCCTACTCGCCGGCCCTCACCGATTTCATCATTCAGACCAAGCAGGCCCAGATGTTCATCACCGGCCCCTCGGTCATCAAACAAGTCACCGGCGAAGACGTCACGCCCGAACAACTCGGCGGCCCCGAAGCGCAGATGACCTACTCCGGCGTGGTCCACTTCATCGCCGACGATGACAAGCACGCCGTGCAAATCTGCAAGAAACTGCTGAGTTTCCTGCCGTCTAACAATCTCGAAGAGCCGCCGATGCACTCGACCGAGGGCCTGCACGTCGATATGGACGAGGTGCTGAACGGCATCGTGCCGGACGATTCCAAGCGGGCCTACGACATGTTCGATGTGATCCGGCGGATCGTGGACAACGGCGATTTTCTGGATGTGCAGTCGAACTTCGCGCAGAACATGATCGTCGGGTTCGGGCGGATCATGGGGCGGTCGGTGGGCATCATCGCCAACCAGCCGATGGTCAAAGCCGGTTGCCTGGACATCAATTCATCCGACAAGGCCAGCCGGTTCATTCGCTTCTGCAACGCGTTCAACATTCCGCTGGTGACGCTGGTGGACGTGCCGGGCTTCATGCCGGGCGTGGAACAGGAATACGGCGGGATCATCCGCCACGGCGCGAAGATGTTGTTCGTGTATTCGGCGGCGACGGTGCCGAAGGTTTCGGTCATTTTGCGCAAGGCGTATGGCGGGGCGTATCTGGCGATGTGCGGCAAGGCGCTGGGGGCGGATCGCGTGGCGGCGTGGCCCAGCGCGGAGATCGCGGTGATGGGTGCGGAGGGCGCGGCGGGCGTGGTGTTCCGCCGGGAAATCGACGCCGCCGCCGACAAGAACGCCAAGCGGCGTGAATTGATCGAGGAATATCGGCGGACGTTCAGCACTCCCTATGTTGCCGGGGCGCGACGTTTGGTCGATGATGTGATCGAACCGGCGGAGACCCGGCGTTACCTGGCGGCGGCGCTGGATTCGCTGCACAACAAACGCGAATTGCGTCCGCAGAAGAAGCATGGATTGATGCCGCTGTGACAGGAGGGGCCAGGGGCCAGGGATGAGGGGCCAGGAAAAACGAATCCCGGCCCACGACTCCGCCACCCCTCGCCCCTGGTCCCTCGTTCCTAGCCCCTCGCCATTGGATTTACGATGAACCTGATACTTGCGATACAATTGTTCGACACGTTCAGCGAGCGTTTTACCCACTCGGTGGTGCTGATGCTGGTGGGCATGTTGGTGGTGTTTTTCGCCCTGTCGATTGTGGGCGTGCTGCTGGCGGCGCTGAATCGCTGGTTCTCGGAGAAACCCAAGCCCGCGCCGGTACACGTGCCGTCCAAACCGGCGGTGGCGGCGATGACCGGGCCGGTGGCCGAGCCGGGCATCGGCGCCCATACGCTGGTGGTCATCAGCGCGGCGGTGGCGGCGGCGCTGGGGGCCGGGGCACGTGTGACCAAGGTTCGTACATTGACCCCGGATCGGTCCGGCACGGCGTGGGCCAGCCAGGGCCGGGTTGACATCCATTCGTCCCACGCCTTTGGAAAGAGACACTGAATATGAAACTGCGAATCAC
>JBAYVY010000247.1:0-5606 GCA_041674345.1 Phycisphaeraceae bacterium
GGATGCGACGATGGATGTGCGGAAGATGACGGAGCCGGGGACACGCGGGGGCTGACGCCCACCGCTAAACGTGAAGGAGTGGGCGGTTATTGCGCGGCGGCGGGTTGGGTTGCGGCGGGGGCGGGGGCGGGGGCGATGGTGGGCGGGTAGTTGACGGGTTGGTTGGTGAGGATGGTGATGAGGGGTTGGCCGGCGAGGTATTGGTTGGCCAGGGCGTGAAGTTGTTGGGCGGAGGTGGCGCGGATTTGATCGGGCAGATGATCGGCGTTGGCGTAACCGACGCCGTAGAGTTCGTCGAGAGCGGCACCTGCGGCGCGCTGGGCGTCGGACTGTTGGCTGAAGGATTCGCCGACGAGGGTGGCGTTGACGGCGCGGGTGAGTGTGGTTTGGTCAACGGGCTGGGCTTTGAGGCGTTGGACCACGGCCAAGCTGCGGTTGACGGCTTCGACGGCGCTGTCGGCGGTGGTGTTGAAGCCGATGGACCAGTAGCCGGGGATGATGCCGACGCGGTTGGACGCCCACGCGGCATAGACCAGGCCGGGGCCGTCGCCTCGCAATGCCAGATGAATCCAGCCGGAGGGAAAGTTGCTGACGATGCGGGTGAGGACAAGCATCGGGGCGTAATCGGGATCATCGCGGCGGACGCCGGGGCCGTAACCGATGGCGACGGCGCAGAGCGGTTTGGCGGTGGTGAACTGCGTCACGCGCATCCCCACCCCCGGAACCGTCCCCGCCCCCGGAAGTGACGGCGGCTGGAGACGCACGAAAGGTTTACCGGCTTTTTCAGGCAGTTGCGAAAACAGCCGACGTACTTCGTCTTCCACCTTCCGGGGGTCGATGTCGCCGAACACGGCCAGCACGCTGTCGCTGGCCGAGAGATGTTGCTGATGGAAGTCACGCAGATCATCGGGGGTGAGTTTTTCGACGACGTTCAACCGGCCGATGGGCATTTGCGACCAGGGGTGATCGCCGAACCAGGTCTCGTGGAAATGGCTGAACAATTCGGTGGACCAGCGGTCGTTGGCGGTGCGGATCGCGGCTTCGATGCGGGGCTTCATCATGGCCCACTGATCGGCGGGGAACGCGGGCTTCTCGATCACATCGGCCATCAGTTCAAGCACGACGGGCCAGTGTTGCGAGAGGCAATCGGCGGTGACGTAGGTGGTGTTGTAGCCGCAGTTGGCCGAAAGCGAAGCGCCGATGGATTCGAGTGTGCGGGCGATGTCATCGGCGGAGCGTGAACCGGCCCCCTTGATGAGCATGGCGGCGGAAGCGTTGGCGACGCCTTCGTGACCGGGGGCGTCGGCGAGCAGGCCGCCGAGTTGATACCACTGCATGGCGACGACGGGCAGGCGGGTATCACGCTGGATCAGCACGCGCAGGCCGTTGTCGAGTTTGACCATCGTGACGGGCGAAAGCACGGGCGCTTCGACGGAGCCGGTTTTTCCCTGCAACGATTTGAAGTGGGCGATGAGTCGGGTGTTGTCGAGATCGACCTTTTCCTGCGGGAAGGAATCGGCGGGCGCGGCGTCGGCGACGCGCTTCATCGCTTGCGGCTTGGCTGTCTGCGGCAGGAGGGTGAGCGTCAGCAGATCGCTGTCCCGCAGGATCGCGGCGGCGGCGCGTTGCACATCGGCGGCGGAGATTTTTTCGATGGCCCTGGCGTAATGGTCGAGGTAATCGGGATCACCGCTGCCGATGAAATCGCCGGCCAGGCGGGAGGCGGTTTGCTCGGCGGTTTGTGAATCCATGACGATGGCGGCGAGTGTTTTCGACTTGGCTCTGGCCAGTTCGTCCGCGGTCACGCCCTCGGCGGTGATGCGATGCACCTGCGCGAGAATCGCCTGTTTGACGGCTTCAAGTTTGTCAGACGCGATACTTCCGGGGGCGGGATTATTACTTCCCGGGGTGGGGATACCCGGGGCAGCGCTCGAAGACTCGCTCTGCCCCGGCTTGGAAGGAGCGGGGGTTTCGATACTTCCGGGGGCGGGGGTGGCATCGACGGCGAAGAAGCCCTTGCCCCAGATGAAGCTGAGGTTGTAGGCGTCGATGCTGGTGACCAGTCGCTGATCGTTGCGGACAGTCCGCACGAGACGCGACAGCTCGCCCTGACCGAGCACCTGCGCCAACAGATCGAGCGCGTAATCGTGTTCTTCGCCCATGCGTGTGCCGGGCCAGGCGAGGCGGAGTTTGGGCAGTTTCACATCGGCCTGGCCGGCGGCCTGCGTGGGGTGATCCAGCGATGGTTCGACCGGCAGTGAAATCGCGGGCAACGGCTTGGCGGGCGAATCTTTCCACAGGTTGGCGACTTGCTCCACCACCTTCCGCGGGTCGATGTCGCCGGTGACGACGAAGACCATGTTGTTGGGGACGTACATGGTTTTGTAGAAGTCGTGGATTTGGTCGCGGGTGATTTTGAGGAACTCGTCGAGATACCCGATGGTGGGATGGCGGGCGGGGTGGGCCTGGTAGCGGGCTTGTTGGGTGAGTTTCCAGAAGATGCGATTGGGTTCGCCGTCGCCCATCTCGAATTCGTGCTGAATGACTTCGCGTTCGCGGTCGAACTCGGCCTGCGTGATTTTCGCGTTCCGCATCCAGTCGCTGAGCAGGTCGATGGCGGTCGCGGCATGTTCGCTGGACGTGTTGATGTAGTAATGAACGTTATCCAGCGAAGTCGCGGCGTTGGTTTGTGCGCCGATGTCGCCGAGAATGGCGTTGGACTGATCTTCGGTGCGTGTGGTGGTGGACCCGCCGGACAGCAGATGTTCGAGAAAATGGGACAGGCCGGCCCCGTTGTATTTCGCCTCGTAGATCGAGCCGGTCTTGATCCAGCATTGCACGGACGCGACGGGCGCGGTGGGGATGCGCTGCGCGATGACGACCAGACGATTGGGCAGTTCGACGATCAGACGGTCGGATCGCTGATTGAGCACGGTGAACTCCGGGGCGGGGGATGGCGGGGATGGGGGGGAATCGGCGAACGCGAAGCCGCGAGCGGCGAAGGAAAGAGCGACGGCGATGGCGAACACGCAACGTGAATGGATCATGAAAGATGCTCCCGTGGGGATGGTCGATTTTCGATTTGGGATTGAGGCGCGTCGTCTGTTCAAATTGAAAATCACAAATCGAAAATCGGCAATGCGTCCATTACGTCACGGCTGCTCATCCGGTTCGCCGTCGTGTTGTCGCTGGTCCTGTTCGTCCATGCGCTGGATATAGGCGAGGGTGCGATCCAGTTCGCGTTTGAGGTGACGAACGCGGAGCAGGGATTTGACGCGGGTGACCAGTTCGAGTTTTTTGACGGGTTTGGAGAGGAAGTCGTCGGTGCCGCTTTCGACGCCCCGCTCGATGTCGCCCAGTTCGTTCAGGGCGGTGACCATGATGATCGGAATGGAGCGCGTGGCGGGGCTGGCTTTGAGTTTTTTGCAGACCTCGAAGCCGCTCATGCGGGGCATCATCACGTCGAGCAGGATCAGGTCGATGCTGTTGTGTTCGACAACGCTCATCGCTTCGAGTCCGTCGGCGGCGGTGACGATTTTGCAGGGCAGATCGTCGAGATACGCCTGGAGCAGTTCGAGATTCTGCTGATTGTCGTCAACAACGAGGATGACCGACTGTGCGAAATCGGCTTCGGTCGGTTCGCTGGGTTTGGCGGCGGGATTCGAGTTCATAATGGTCATTATATGAAGGAATCGCCCGGCGGAACAGTTGGTCATGCGGCTGCATGTCGTCCTGGACCGGCATATGAAGCACGAACGCGGGCAATTTGCCTTCGGGCCTCATCAGCCATTGCAGGCCCAGCGTCATGGAGGTCGCGTGGCGCATCGTCAGCCGCGAAGTTGGAGGCCGGCGATGCGGTCGGGTCAGCGGTGTTGGTGGAAGGTTCGCATGTGGGATGCGGCGGGCGAGGTGTCGGCGTGGTCGCCGCCGAGTGGGTGGGAGATGGGGCTGCTGGAACGAAATGAATGGAAGGGCCGATGGATCGGAGCATCGGCGTCGCCGCGCGTGCGGCGGGTGATGGAATTGAAATCATGCGTATCGCCGCGGGCCACGACACACAATCGCATCATTTACGACATGGGGCAAAACTTCGCGGGTCGCATTCGGCTGAAAGTCAACGGTGAACGCGGGCTGACGATTCGCATTCGTTACGCGGAAATGCTGAACGCCGACGGCACGCTTTACACCGAAAATCTGCGCGAGGCGAGGGCGACGGATCACTACACGCTCAAAGGCGGCGGCGAGGAAACTTACGAGCCGCGGTTCACATTTCACGGGTTTCGATATGTGGAACCGGAAAACCGAAGCAAATTGCCCGCGCAGGAAAACATCGAAGTCACAGGCATCGTATTGCAATCGGACACGCCGGCGACGGGGACGTTTGAATGCGGCAATACACTGACTAATCAGTTGCCGCACAACATCCAGTGGGGCCAGCGCAGTAACTTTCTGGAAGCGCCGACCGATTGCCCGCAGCGCAACGAGCGGCTGGGCCGGACGGGCGACGCGCAGGTATTCGTGCGAACGGCGTGCTTCAACATGGACGTGAGCGGGTTTTTCACCAAATGGACGCAGAACCTGCGGGATGCGCAGGCGGAAGCCGGTTCGTATCCGATGGTGGTGCCCAACAAGGGATTCGCCGGCGGCGACGGCGGATCTGCATGGGCCGAGGCGGGCGTCATCTGCCCGTGGACGATCTACCAATGCTACGGCGACCGCCGCATCCTCGAACGCCATTACGATTCGATGGTCCGCTTCATCGACTTTCTAAAATCAACAAGTCATCAACTGATTCGACCGACGGAGCAATGCCAGGGGATGTTCTGGGGATTCGGCGACTGGCCGGCCACCGACGCGCCCAATCCCGGCGCTGCCCCCACGACCAGGCAACTGATCGGCACGACTTACTTCGCCCGCAGCGTGCAACTGCTCGCACGCATCGCGCGAATCATTGGACGCGATGAAGACGCTGTGCGATATCAAAAACTGTGGACCGACATCAAGACCGCGTTCAATGAGAAGTTCGTCAACCATTACGCCTACGGCTGCATCGGCCAGTGGCTCTACGCCACCGTCGCCCGAAAGTAACCAACCGTTGACGCAGACCCCCGGTGTGCATCACGTTCACACCGAAAACAACCGCGTCATCTGCGAAGTCGGCGCGGGCACTTATCGGTTTGAAGTGAAACCGTGAATCGGCACCCGCGCATGAAAACAGGCGGGGCGATCCACCTCGCCTGTCCGCTTGTGGCCATCTGATTCGGCGCCGCCGCGTTCTCACACCGCGGCCAGCGCCGCCTCGACGCGCTCCCGTGCGGGGTTGTTCTTCGATCCGGTCAGCAGCGTTCGCCGTTGCCCGCCGCAAAACTTGCGTTGATAAAAATCGCCGAACGATTCGTCGGACATCCGTTCCCCGGCCCACAACGTCAGCAACGGTCGAATCGCCGCCGCCAATTCCGCCATCGGTACGTTCTCCGCGTAAAACTCCGCCAGACGATCTCCCTCGATCCGTCCGCCCAGATAAATGTCGTAATGCCCCGGCTTGTGACCGACCAGGCCGATGTCCGCCGAGTAGGGCCTCGCGCATCCGTTCGGGCATCCGGTGA
>JBAYVY010000248.1:0-5603 GCA_041674345.1 Phycisphaeraceae bacterium
CCCTCATCGACGCCCTCCTCACCGCACAAACATCATCAAGGCCGGGGCACATCGTCCTCCTCTCCGACGGCCACCCCGCCACCGCCCTCCCCTCCCAGGGCACTCCCGACCAACTCACCACCCCCGTCGATACCCTGATACTCGATCCCCCCAAGCCAAGGCAGAGCGATAGCGCCGCCTTGGGTTCTTCCCCTTCCCCTTCCGGGGGCGGGGGCGGGGGCGGGGGCCTGAACATCTCCATCCAATCCGTCTCCGCCGGTCCCAACGCCCTGCTCGACAACACCGTCAACGTCACCGTCAATCTGCTGGCCGACACGCCTTTCCAAACTTCCGGGGGCGCCGTGCCCCTGACCATCCTCGACGGCTCCCAAATCATCGCCACACGCACCATCACCTGGCCCGCCGGTCGCAACGCCATTCGCGCCGAACTGCCCATGACGCCCCGCCGCCCCGGTCGTTGGACCTACCTGGCGCAACTCGGCTCATTGCCGCACGAATCAAACCTCGCCGACAACCGGGCCGCGTTCACGCTCAACGTACGATCCAAACCCCTGGTCGTCGTGTACGTCGATGGCGTGTTGCGATGGGAAGGCAAGTTCATCCGTCAGGCGCTGGGCGACGACCCCGACATCCACGTCATCAGCATGGTCCGCACAACACTGGGGCGGGGGCAATTAATTGCCCCCGCCGATTTGGCGAACATCGACCTGGTCATCCTCGGCGACCTCGACGCCACCTCCCTCTCCTCCGCCGAATCGCACGCCCTCGAACACTGGGTGAATACTTCCGGGGGCGCGATCCTGCTCACCGGCGGCTATCGCAGTTTCGGCCCCAACGGCTTCGGTCGCAGCAACCTTCGCAACATTCTCCCCGTCCTCTTCACCGCCGACGATCAGCCCCAAATCGAACAGCCCTTCTCCCTGAAACTCACACAGACCGGGCGCGAACATCCGATCTTCCACCTCACCGGCGACACCGTGCGAGACGCCGCCTTCTACCAGTCCCTGCCCCCCCTCGCCGGCTGCAACCGCATCGCCGCCGTCAAACCCGGCGCGCAGGTACTGGCCGTCAACCCGAACATTTCGTCCGGGGCCGGCGGCGCAACTTCCGGGGGCGGGGGGTTGCCCGTGATGATCGAACAACAGGTCGGCACCGGACGCACGATGGTCTTCGCCGTCGATACCACCTGGCGCTGGCGCCAAGTCGTCGGCGGGTTCACCGGCGACCGCTCCTTCTACCAACGCTTCTGGGGCCAACTCGTGCGTTACCTCGTCCGCAGCCCCCAAGCCACCGACAGCGCCCTGTCACTCACCAGCGACCGCGATCGCGCCGACCTCGGCCAACCCATCACCCTCACCGCGTCACTGGCGCAAGGCGGACACTGGCGACTGGCCGCACACGCCATCGACGAACGCGGACACACAACCTCACTGCCGCTGACCGACACCGGCGGCGGACGATACACCGCCACCGTCACCCCCGTCGAACCGGGCCGACTCGACCTGTTCGTTCGCGCCGACCCGCCCCCGGAAGTTCAAAACAACCAACACACGCAACCCACTCCCCCCGGCGTGCCGGCTTCAGCCGGCATGTCGAACGTCGGCGAGTCGCAGGTATTAACCGTCCAAATCCGCCCGCGCGACCTCGAAGCCGGCGTGACCGACATCGACCGCGCCTGGCTGACCAACGTGTCGGGACGCACCGGCGGACGTACCATGCTGATGAGCGAACTGAACGACTGGGCCAAGTCGCTGCCCGCTGAACCGACGACGGCGACGGCCAACACGACGACGAACTTGTGGGATCACCCGGCACTGGCGATGTTGTTCTTCACGTGTTTGTGTGTCGAATGGTTGCTTCGGCGAAGGAGCCGGCTGGCATGAATCAGGCCGCTGCGCAAATCGTGAACATGATCGCGTCGATCCGCCGACGATGGCTGCTGCGGCTGGCGGCCATCTCGCTGACCACATTCATCATCGGTGCCGCGGCATGGTTGCTGTCCATGATCGTCATCGACAACGCCGCCATGCTCGATCGCGCGGGGCTGGTCGGCGGATGGATCGTCATCATCACCCTGCTCATCGGTGGAACCGCCAAACTGTTCAACCACCTGACACGCAAACGACCGACCGACACGCAACTGGCGCTGTGTTACGAACACGCGGCCAACGATCAGCGCGACCGGCTGGTCAACGCCGTGCAAATGCTCGAAACCGTCCGTCAAAAACACGATGCGATGGCGGCGGCGGTCGTGATCGAAAACGCGGCGAAACTCAATCACACCGCCGCGATCAACGCCATCGACCCACGCCCCGTGCGTCATCATCTGCTGGCGATGACCGCTGTATTGCTGCCGCTGGTGTTGTACGTGGCGATCAGACCGGCATGGGCGGTCAACGCGATGCGGCGATTGTTCCACCCGCTGTCGCCGGGGCCTCACCTGCTGGAAACCGACCCGCGATCATTACGGGGCGATGTGACAATGACCGAAGGCGAACCGCTGGTGATCGAAGCGGTGTTGCGCGACGACGTGCCGCTGGCACGATACGCCGATGACGTGACGATCGAATACCGGCTGGGCGGCACGGGCTGGTCGGCGGCGGCGATGAAACTGGGCGGGATTTCTGATTTGGGATTTCTGATTTCTGATTTGAAGACAGAGGCGGGGGTTGGCAAATCAGAAATCAGAAATCTGAAATCGGAAATGGGTTTGCCAAAAACCCGCCCCGGCGGCGACGACGCCGATGGCGGCGACGGCGTCAACGGACGATTCACGCATCGGTTTGACGCGGTGTGGCAGGCGATGAGTTACCGCATCCGGGCCGGGCGGGGTGTTTCGCCGGTGTATCAGGTGACGTTGCGACAGAGGCCGCGCGTGACGCGCATCGCGCTGACGGTCACGGAACCGGATTACGCGGGCGGGGCGGTGAAACCGTTGGCCGAACAGCGCGGCGACGCGACGGTGTTGGCCGGTTCAACGGTGCGCGTCAACATCGCGGCGGATCGCGCGCTGTCGGACGCGGCGATGGTGATGGGCGACGGATCGCAAATCAAAATGACCCTCGGCGGCGCGGAACGGCGCGAGGCGGGCGGCGAGGTGCGCGTCCATCGTGATATGACGTACACGGTGGCGATCACGGACACGAGCGATGAACGATTGACGAACGCGAAACCGGCGCAATACACGCTGAGCGCGGCGGCGGATCAGACGCCGACGGCGATGGTGACGATGCCCGGACGCGACCTGGTGCTGCCGCTGGACGCGACTTTGCCGCTGAAAATCGAGGCCGGCGATGACATCGGCCTGTCGGCGGTGACGGTGCAAGTGCGGCGAACCGACGGAGACTGGACGGAATGGCAGCGATGGCCGGTGAAGGAATCGCGGCGAAAAGCGGCGACTTTTGAAACGACGCTGCCGCTGATGAAGATGAAATTGAAGGAGGGAGATGTGTTGTTGTATCGCGCGGTGGGATACGACAACCGGCCCCCGGAAGTAGGTGGCACACAAAATGGACCGGGGCACACGTGGTCGGTCACGGTGGGCGCGGCGGCGGGCGATCAGTCGTTGGTGCTGTCGCAGCGGAAACAGTTGTTGGAGCAATTGAAACTGCTATTGAAGATGCAGCGGGACAATCGCGGGGCGCTGGACATGGATCAACCCGTGCCGGCGATGCGAAAATCGCAGGACGACATTCGTCAGAAGACGACGGCGGTGATTGATGAGCAGAACCGCACGGTCAGCCCGCCGGTGACGGTGATCGGCGAGTTGGTGATGCTGGCCGACGGGCCGATGATGAAGTTGATGCAGATGCTGGACGGGTACGACGGGGTTTATACGGAGCGCGCGAAGCGCAAGCCGAATGTGCTGGCGATGATGGATGTGGTGATCGAGCGGTTGGCGCGATTGGCCGGCGAGGTGGAACAGGAAGTGGCGCGGGCGGAGGGGGCGCAGGCGGCGTTGGCGAAGTTGTCGCCGGAACGGAAAGAGGAGGCGATGGCGCGGTTGCGCGCGACGCTGGAAAAGTTGCGGCGATTCAACGCCGAGCAGGACAAGGTGATCGACCAGACCAAGGAACTGGCGCGCAAGGGGACGAACCTGACGGACACCGATGAACAGAAGATCGAGCAATTGAAAGGGACGGAGGATAAATGGAGCGACGTGTTCACGGGCGGTGTGCAGGACATCCACAAGCTGACGGAGCAGGGATTGGCGGATCGTTCGATCGCGAATGATTACAAGGAGATGGTGGAGCAGATCGAAGCGGCGAGCGCGAAACTGGATCAGAAGCTGGTGGTGCTGGCGGTTCCGCGTGAGCAGTCGGGACGGGAGATGGCGACGAAACTGGCGGAGGAGATGGAGATGTGGCTGCCGGCGGGCGGGGACAATTTGAAGTGGGTGATGGAGGAGCCGCTGGACAAGCCGGAGATACCGATGGTGGATTTGCCGGACGAGTTGTCGGATTTGATCGGGGAATTGATGGACGAGGAGGATGCGTTGAATGAGGCGGCGCAGGATGTGACCAGTTCGTGGGCGGATTCGATCAGCGCGGCGGGTTGGGCGGTGGGCGACGGGCCGATCAGCAATTTCAGCGCGGTGGGCAAGACGGGCAACCAGTTGCCGAACAAGAACGAATTGTCGGGGCGCGCGGGGGAAGGGCGCAGCGGTCAGAGTCAGGGACAGTTGGTGCAGGACGTGGTGCGAGGATTGGGCGGAAGGACCACGCCGACGCGGAACACGAACGACCCATATGAACAGGGCGTGGTGAAGGAATTGCAGCAGACGGCGACGAGCGGCGCGACCGGCGGCGGCAAGGCGCGCGGCGGCGGGCAGGAAGGATTGCGGGGTGACCCCGGTTCCGCAAGCGCCCCGCCGCAGTACGGCAACTTGCAATACATGAAGGATTGGCAGCAGCGGATACGGGACAAAACCGAGCGGGTGGTGGGGCAATTGAAAGCGGTGCGGATCGCTTCGCCGGAGCTGGAAAGCGCGGTGAAGTTGATGAAGCAAGCGGAGGACGACGCGGCGAACGGTCGTTATCAGCAGATGTTCAAACGACAGAAGATGGTGATGACGACACTGGAAGCGGCGCGGGATTTGGCGGCCCACGATGTATCGCTGCACGTTGATGACGCGAGGTCGGGCGATGCGGGGCGGAACGCGGTGTTGGATGCCGGGGACGAGCCGGTGCCGATGGAATATCGCGGGGCGGTGCAGCGGTATTTTGAGCAGTTAAGCGAGTGAGGGAATGTGCGAGGTGCAATGTGCGATGTGCAATGTGGATGGTGGCGGCGTGGGTATGGGGGATGGCGTCGGGTGTTTGTTGCGCGGCGGATGATGTGCCGTGGTGGGATGCTTCGAGGGCGTATCGGGTGAAGGTGAGTTGCGAGACGGGTGAGGGGGATGTGGCGTGGGTGACGGTTGCGTTGAACGGAAGGTGCGAAGCCGATGCGCGGGATTTGCGGTTGGTGGACGGGGACGGGAAGGCCAGGCCGTTCGTGGTGTTGCATCATGATGCGATGAACCGGACGACGCTGAGTTTCAAAGCGGATGAGGGAAAAGCGACGACGACGTGGTTGTATTTCGGGAATGCGAGGCCGGGGGC
>JBAYVY010000249.1:0-5555 GCA_041674345.1 Phycisphaeraceae bacterium
CACCCCCGCCCCCGGAAGTCCCGCAAGTCCCGCAAGTTCCGCAAGCCAATCCTTCGATCTGTATCGCGCCCCCGATATCTCCATCTGAAAAAGAAGGAATCCGAGCTCGGGATAAGCCGGTCGCCGCACGCCGGAACAGGGAGCGGACTACGGGAATTCAGGGTTCGGGGTTCAGGGTTCGGGGGTCGGGGGTCGGCGATAGTCGCACAACCGGGCATCCGCGCATTTTTTCACGGTATTTACCGCATCAACCCCCAGTGACGACAACTTTGTTTTCAGTGAAAACAAAGTCATCATCACCGCCGGGAAACGAAACGGGGACGCGGCTGGTTAAAAACCAGATGCGTCTCATTGCGAAAACTTCACTCAATCACCGGACGTCGCGCCGGAGGTTTCGCCGGGGGAAAGGATGTCCAGTTGCACCGGCGGTGCTTCGAGGTCGGTGCGGTCGGCGCCCAATGCCTCGGCGGCGCGGGTCGCCTCGGCCATGAGTTGCTCGTCGGTCGGTCGCTCCTCGGTGGACGGCTCGGCGAGGCGTTTGATGCCCAGGTTCTGGTACTGCTTGAAGCCGGTACCGGCGGGGATGAGGTGTCCGAGCAGGACGTTTTCCTTCAGGCCGATCAGATCGTCGCGCTTGCCGGCCAGCGCCGCGGCGGTGAGCACCTTGGTGGTTTCCTGGAACGACGCGCCGGAGAGGAACGATTCGCTCTGCAACGACGCCTTGGTGATGCCCAGCAGGAGGGTGCGGGCGGTGGCCGGACGCGGGCGTTTGCCCTTGGCCGGTTCCTTGCCGTTGGCCTCGGCCTTGGCGTTGGCGTCGCGGATTTCGGTCTTGGAGACGATGGATTCCTTGAGCAGGCCGGTGTCGCCGGGTTCGGAAACCTTGACGCAGTGCGACAGGCGGTTGTTCTCGGCCCGGAAGGTGAACTTGTCAACCACATCGAACGGCAGGAGACGGGTGTCGCCCGGGTTTTCGACGCGGACCTTGTGCAACATCTGCGCCAAAATGACTTCGATGTGTTTGTCGTCGATGTTCTGACCCTGGCCGCGATAGACGTTCTGCACTTCTTCCAGAAGATAGACGTGCAGGGCTTCCTCGCCTTTGATGCGGAGGATGTCGTGCGGGATGAGCGGGCCGTCGATGAGCGGATCGCCGGCGGTCACGAAGTCGCCGGTGTGGACGAGCAGGTGCCGATCCTGCGGGACGTGGTGATCCTTTTCGATGCCGGCTTCGGAGCGGACGATGATGGTCATCTTGCCGCGACGACGGTCGTTACGAAGTTCGACCGAGCCGGAGATTTCCGCCAGCACGGCGGGGTCTTTGGGCTTTCGCGCCTCGAAGATTTCGGTGACGCGAGGCAGACCGCCGACGATATCCGCCGAACCGGCGGCTTCACGCGGCTGGCGTGCGAGCATATGCCCGGCCTTGATCTTGTCGCCTTCCTTGACTTCGATACGCGCCTTGGCGGGCAGGTAATGGAAGTCGAGGATTTTGCCTTCGCCGTCTTCGATGACGATTCGCGGATGCTTTTCGCCCTTGTGTTCGATGACGACCAGGTATTCGCCGCCGGTGGATTTGCCCTTGCCGGTGCCGGCTTCTTTTTCGAGGCGGACGGTTTCGCCGAGTTGGATGTCCTCGAAGCGGACCACGCCGGACTTCTCGGCCAGAATCGGCACGCGGTGCGGATCCCACGAGACCAGCAGTTGGCCCTTCTTGGCGGTGACACCGGGCTTGACCATGAGGATGGCGCCGTAGGGCACCTTGTATTTTTCGAGTTCGCGGCCCTTGGGGTCGAGCAGGACGATTTCGCCGTTGCGTTTGAGGGCGGTGAGAACTTCGTTGCCGTCTTCATCGGTGGTGGGCACTTCGTTGCAGTCGCGCAGTTCGACGCTGCCGCCGTGCGCGGAGCGAATGGCGTTGTCGAGAATCTGGCGGGTGGCCACACCGCCGGTGTGGAAGGTGCGCATGGTGAGCTGCGTGCCGGGTTCGCCGATGGACTGGGCGCCGATGATGCCGACGGCCATGCCTTCCTCGACCAGGCGTCCGGTGGACAGGTCCTGGCCGTAGCACTTGGCGCAGAGGCCCATCGTCGCTTCGCAGGTCAGCGGCGAACGGACCATCACCGAATCGATGCCCAGGTCTTCGATCTTCTTGGCGGCGATTTCGGTGACGATCTCGCTTTCGGCGACGATGACCTGATCGTTGATCGGATTGATGATGGTTTCACGGGCGATGCGGCCGACGATCTGATCGCGCAGCGGCACGTCGATTTCCTCGCCCTTGTAGATGGCGCGTTTGGGGATGCCCTGCTTGGTGCCGCAGTCGCGGACGGTGATGATGACGTTCTGCGCCACGTCGGCGAGCTTGCGGGTGAGGTAGCCGGAGTCGGCGGTCTTCAGCGCGGTATCGGCCAGACCCTTGCGGGCACCGTGCGTACTGGAGAAGTATTCCAGCACGTTCAGGCCTTCACGGAAGTTGGCCTTGATCGGCGTTTCGATGATTTCGCCGCTGGGCTTGCTCATCAAACCTCGCATACCGGCGAGCTGCATCATCTGGCTGATGTTGCCTCGGGCGCCTGAATCGCTCATCAGGTACACGGGGTTGAGGTAGGCCTTGCCTTCGGTGCTATCGACGGGGACGAGGTTGCCGTCCGGGTCGCGGCGGTCGGTGCGCAGTTCACGGACCAGTTCCTTGGTCACTTCCTCGCGGCAGTGCGCCCAGATGTCCAGCAACTGGTTGTAACGCTCACGCTCGGTCAGGGCGCCGGCGTTGTAGGCCTTCTCGACACGATCGACTCGCTTCTGCGCGGCGTCGATGACTTCCGCCTTGCGGCTGGGGATACGCAGGTCCGTGATGCCGAAGCTCAGCCCCGCCAGCGTCGCGCGCTTGAAGCCCAGTTCCTTCATGTCGTCCAGGAAGTTGATCGTCGCCGGTTTGGAGACGTAGGAATACACATCGTCGATGACGCGGCTGCAACCCTTCTTGCCCAACGCGCAGTTGTAGAACGGCAGGCCGGGCGGGGTCACGTCGTTGAACAGCAACCGGCCGGCGGTGGTCAGCAGGCGATTGTTCGCGGGGAACGGCGTGGGCGCGTCTTTCTGGGCGTTGACCACTTCCGTGAAACGACCGGCGGCGAACCGCACGATGATCGGATCGTGCAGCTTGATCTTGCCCATGTCGTAGGCCAGGAACGCCTCGGCATTGTCCCGGTAAACCGGAACTTTCTTCGGATCGACCTTGGCCAGGTCGATGCCCGCACCCATCGCGGTGATGTAATACACACCGAGCACGATGTCCTGCGAAGGCGAAATGATCGGGTTGCCGCTGGCCGGTGAGAAAATGTTGTTCGTGGACAACATCAGAATGTGCGCCTCGGCCTGCGCTTCCAGCGACAGCGGCAGATGCACCGCCATCTGGTCGCCGTCGAAGTCGGCGTTGAAACCCGTGCAGACCAGCGGATGCACCTTGATCGCGTTGCCTTCCACCAGCACCGGCTCGAACGCCTGGATGCCCATGCGGTGAAGCGTCGGGGCGCGATTCAAAAGCACCGGATGCTGATAGATGACTTCTTCCAGCACGTCCCAAACCTCATCGTCCTTGCGCTCCAACATGCGTTTGGCGCTCTTGATCGTATCGGCGTAGCCGTGATCTTTGAGCTTGCGGATGATGAACGGCTGGAACAATTCAAGCGCGATCTTTTTCGGCAGACCGCACTGGTTGAGTTTGAGTTCCGGGCCGACGACGATGACCGAGCGGGCCGAGTAATCGACACGCTTGCCCAGCAGGTTTTCGCGGAAGCGGCCCTGCTTGCCCTTAATCATGTCGGTCAGCGATTTGAGCGGGCGGTTGCTGGAACCCAGCACCGGACGCCGGCAGCGACCGTTGTCGAACAACGCATCGACTGCTTGTTGCAACATGCGTTTTTCGTTGCGGATGATGACCTCGGGGGCGTTGAGGTCCATCAGCTTTTTCAAGCGGTTGTTGCGGTTGATGATGCGGCGGTACAGGTCGTTCAGGTCGCTCGTGGCGAAGTTGCCCGATTCCAGCAGCACCAAAGGCCGCAGGTCCGGCGGAATCACCGGCACAACGTCCATGACCATCCACTCGGCCTTGTTCTCCGACTGGCGAATCTGATCGACGATCTTCAGCCGCTTCGCCAGGTCTTTCAGCTTTTGCTTGCTGCGGGTGGTGTCCAGTTCCGTGCGAAGATCAACCGCCAGTTTGTTCAGGTCAAGCTGGATGAGCAATTCCTTGACCGCTTCAGCGCCCATCAGCGCCTTGAAGTTGCCCGCGCCGTATTTATCCGCGGCCTGGCGATGTTCGTCTTCGGTCAGCACCTGCTGATGTTTCAGCGGCGTGGAACCCGGATCGACCACCACGTAATCCTGGAAGTAAACCACCTTTTCCATGTCGCTGGTTTTCATCGCCAGCAGGTTGCCCAGGCGGCTGGGCGTGGCTTTGAAGAACCAGATGTGGACGATGGGCGCGGCGAGGTTGATGTGGCCCATGCGTTTGCGGCGGACGCGGGAGTGGGTCACTTTCACGCCGCAACGGTCGCAGATGATGCCCTTGAACTTCGTGCCCTTGTATTTGCCGCACGCGCATTCGTAGTCGCGTTCCGGGCCGAAGATGCGCTCGCAGAACAGACCGTCCTTTTCAGGACGGTATGTTCGGTAGTTGATGGTTTCGGGCTTTTTGACTTCGCCGAAGCTCCACGAACGGATATCGTTGGGGCTGGCGAGTTGGATCTTGACCGATCCGTAGTCATTGACGCGTTCGATTTTGTCAAAGAAGCTATCGACCATGAGTATCAGCTCCCGCTAAGGGGTTTATCCTCAAAAACTTTCAAATCCGATTCAAACGGTAGGCAACATCGAAGTCAGGTACACGGTCCAACGATGTTTCTTATGAATCATTTCCTGAACTTCGGTGAGAATGCCAAGATATTCCTGCCGCCGAGTGTCGGCGATGTATTCGGGATCGGGCACAACTTGCACATACCAGCGGTCATGCTGCTGTTTGGTCCCGTCACTGACATACATGACGCCGTCTTCGGGCACAACGAGCGAATAGCCCGAAGGAGCACGTTGACGCAGATACCTGGTAACGGTGTTCCAAATCACCCGCTTGGAGGGTATCGTTGTGGTTGTGCTGCTCGTATCACTCATGCTGTTATCCCAAACATGCCGGTCACACGCGAAGCGGCGATCAGCGAGTTTCGGGCCGCGTCCTGTTCCACGATTCGGCTCGGTCTGTAATCGGCGTCAAGCCGATTTTCATACAGCAGATTCAACGCTGACTTCAGTATCTTTTTCTCCATCGCTCTGATGCGTTTGGCTCCTCTGAGTTTGCCGATGTTCTTCTCGACCAAACTCCGTAAACTCTGGTGCGAAGGCCCTTCACGATCATTGGCGAATATCAGCCCATTTTCAACCAACACCTGCGCCACCGCCGCATATGCCGAGTAATACGACCGACTCACACTGCTGCGGTAGCATGCACTACCCATCGCTACTCTCGCAGCACGAAAACTCTCGCGGCTCATTTCGGCCCA
>JBAYVY010000250.1:0-5521 GCA_041674345.1 Phycisphaeraceae bacterium
CATGATCGTGTCGTTGGTGCCGGAGCTGGAGGGGGGGCTGCCGGGTCTGTCGAGCGGGGTGGAGCGGGAATTGCAACATGCGTTCGAGGGATCGAAGGATGTGTACGTGGTGTGGAAGCCGGGGAGGAATCCGAGTCCGTTCATCACCGAGACGGCGACGAAGGTTTTCGGGAATGTGGAGGAGGCGATGAAGTATTTCGAGGAAAAGGGGATGGTGGTGAGGACGTCGCTGTTCGGACACTGAGGAATGTGCGATGTTCAATGTGCGATGTGCGATGTGAAGAGGGGGAGCCGGAACGTCGATCCGACTGAATTACATCTGAACTTTTGCAAAAGTTCAGTTACATCGCACATTGCACATCGGACATTGGACATTAAGATGGATTCACTCGATTTTCGTGAAGGAGCATGATTGTGGGCAAGTTTAAGATCGGCGCGCAGATGTACACGCTGCGGGATACGTGCGGAACGGTGGACGGGGTGGCGCGGAGCTGCGAGCGTGTGAAGCAGATGGGATACGACGGGATTCAATGCTCGGCGGCGCTGCTGAGCACGCTGGACCCGGCGATTTTGAAACAGATCAAGAAGGCGGCGGACGACAACGGGCTGGAAGTCGCGGCGACGCATGAATCGCTGGACAACATCCGCAACCAGTTCGACGCGGTGGTGGAAAAACACCGGATACTGGATTGCAAACTGACGGCGATCGGCGGGTTCTTTCCGAAAATGGAGGACTGGTCGCTGAAGATGTGGCACCAGTTCATCGCGGATTACAACACGCAGGCCAAGCGACTGGCGGCGAAAGGGATTCGGCTGGGGTATCACAATCACAGTCACGAGTTCGCGGAGATACCCGGGGCGGCGCTCGCCCCCGGAAAAGACTCGCTCTGCCCCGGCTTGAAGACGCCGATGGCGTTGCTGGCGGAGGGGTTGGATGCGTCGGTGTGGTTTGAGGTGGATGTGTACTGGGTGGCGCACGGCTTGGCGGACCCGGCGGCGTGGTTGAAGAAGCTGGCGGCCAGCGGGAAGGACCGCTTGCCGGCGCTGCATTACAAGGACGGAACGGTGACGGTGGACCGGCAGCACAAGATGTGCGAAGTGGGGGCGGGGAACCTGAACTGGCCGGCGATATTGGAAGCGACGAAGGCGGCGGGTACGCGGTGGTTGCTGGTGGAACGCGATTCGGGTGATCTGGACCCGTTCGAGTCGCTGGCAATCAGCATTAAGAATCTGCGGTCGTGGGGGATTTGAGGGATCAGGTGGGATCCCGGCCAAGGCCGCCCCCGGAAGTGAAGACGGCCATGACCGGGCTTTTTGGCAAGGTTATCCAAGGAGACGCGAAAATGAACGCGGAACAGACAGACAGAATACCCACCCCGGCAGGTGATTTTGAGCGGGGAAGAGGGCGCGTTTGGCGTCGCGCATGTCGGCTGATTCGGGGCGTGCGTATTTTGGCGACGTGGATTCTGATCGGGCTGGTGGTGGCGGAATGTGTGGCGCGATGGGGGCTGGGGCTGGGCGATCCGCCGCTGATGGTGGTGGACCCGCAGGTGGGATACATGTTCGCGCCGAACCAGGATGTGTATCGGTTCGGGAATCATGTGATGTATAACGCCTTTTCGATGCGAAGTGATTGTTTCCGGCCCCGCAAGCGTTCGCCTGACGAACTGCGTGTCATGGTGATAGGTGATAGTGTTGTGAACGGCGGGGCGTTGACCGACCAGAACGATCTGGCGACTGAACATTTGAAGCGGCGACTTCGGAAGGAACTGGGGCGGCAGGTGTTCGTTGGCAATATCTCCGCGGGGTGGGGCGTTTCCGATGAGTGCGCCTATGTCCGGCACTTCGGGCTGTTTGATGCGGATATCGTGGTGATTGTGGTCAACAGCGACGATGCGTTTTTCGCCGAGTCGTATGTCGCCCCATCATTGGGTTTCCCAACCCGTAAACCGCAACTGGCCATGACCGAGCTGGTCGATCGCTATCTTCTGCCGCGCATTTTTCCGCGGGATCGGTCGGCCCTTTTGGTTAAGCGTCCGCCTGCCACCGATCAACTGCTGGAAATGATCGAAATGGCGCGAAAATCAGGCGCGGAGGTGCTGCTGGCCCATCACCCCAGTCGCGAGGAATGCGGGGGCGATTGGGCCGATGGGCATGATCTGCTTGTCGCGGCGGCCGAGCAAAGCGGTCTGCCGTTGTTGGAGATGCGGCCGTATTACCAGGAGGCGCGTCAAAAAGGGACCACGGTCTATCGGGACTCGATTCATCTGTCGCCTGCGGGGCAGGGCGTGCTGGCGGATGTGCTGGAGCCGGTGGTGTATGAGTTGCTGGCGAAGCGCGTGGGGAGCGCAAAGCCGCGAGCGGCTCCCGCCCGATGAATCGGGCGGGCCGAGGGGGATTTGAGGAATCGCGGATTTCGGATTGGGGATTGCGGATTGGAATGACGGACCAGCGGCGAGTAAGTCGCGGGTCCGTTTTTTTATTCAACGCAAGACGGGCGAGCGGCTCATGGCGACAATGAATACCCTTTGACAACACTTGGCCGGGGGCGTATTTTGGGGAGTGTGGTGGTTTGATTTTTTTGGGAGTCATCATGTCCAGGAACGATTCCGCTGGGTCTGGGTTGGCGACGCCGCGGAAGCGGAGGACGCATTGGATTGGGCGGGTGATTCGGTGGGGATACCACGGGACGGTGGTTTGTCTATTGGTGTTGATCGCGGGGGAATTGTTCGCGCGGTATGGGTTGGGGCTGGGCGATCCGCCGCTGACGGTGGTGGACCCGGAGGTGGGATACATGTTCGCGCCGAATCAGGACGTGTATCGGTTCGGGAATCATGTGATGTATAACGCCTTTTCGATGCGGAGCGAGAGTTTTCCGCCGCATAAGAGTTCGCGGGATGAATTGCGTGTGATGGTGATAGGCGATAGTGTTGTGAACGGCGGGGCGTTGACCGACCAGAACGATCTGGCGACTGAACATTTGAAGCGGCGGCTGCGTGAGAAACTGGGGCGGCAAGTGATCGTGGGGAACATTTCGGCAGGGGGGTGGTCGCCGTCAAATGAATGGAATTATGTCAGGCGGTTCGGGCTGTTCGACGCGGACGTGGTGGTGATTGTCGAAAGCAGCCACGATGCGCGGGGAGACGAGGGATTCGGCCCGCAGGGGGTGGATTTTCCGACGCGGCGTCCGGTGCTGGCGTTGAGCGAGATATGGGAGCGGTACTTGCCGCGATATTTTCCCATGTTCAGCAGAGAAAAGCCGGGCGTGCCCGGAAGCGGCGCGAGCATTCCCGACGATACGGTGCCGCTGGATACGGATGATTTGAAGCAGTTGATCGGGGCGGCACGCGGGGCGGGCGCGGAGGTGGTGGTGGCGTTGCACCCGGATGCGAAGGAGTTCGCGGGGGAATGGGAGGAAGGGCATGCGTTGATGCGTCAGGCGGCGGAGGAGGCGGGGGTGGAGACGTTGATCGAGTTGAAGCCGCATTACCAACAGGCGGGTCAGAAGGGTGTGACGATACATCGGGATGGTATTCATTTGTCGCCCGCGGGGCATGGGGTGCTGGCGGATGTGCTGGAGCCGGTGGTGTATGAGTTGCTGGCGAAGCGCGTGGGGAGCGAGAAGCCGCGAGCGGCTCCCGCCCGATGAATCGGGCGGGCCGAGGGGGATTTGAGGAATCGCGGATTTCGGATTGCGGATTTCGGATTGAAAGAAGAAGGGCCTCGACGTGGTGTCGAGGCCCTTTTTATGATTCGGGGATCGCGAAGCCGCGAGCGGCTATTTCCGGGGGTGAGTCCGGGGCCAATGAATTGGCCCCGCCTATGCGGATTCTTTTTTTGGGATGACGATGCGTTGGAGCTGGGCGAGGGATTTGCGATCGGCGATCGCATCGGCGTCGATGAGGTAGCGGAGCTGATCGTTGTTGTGATCGGGCAGGTCGTACATCAGATCGACCATGACCTCTTCCATGACGGCCCGCAGGGCGCGGGCGCCGGTGTCGCGCGCCATGGCTTTGCGTGCGATGGCCTTGAGGGCGTCGCGGGAGAACTCCAGTTCCGCGCCTTCCATCGTGAAGTAGTGTTGATACTGTTTGATGAGGGCGTTTTTGGGTTCGGTGAGGATTTGGATCATGGCCGCTTCGCTGAGAGGCATGAGCGGGGTGATGATGGGCAGCCGGCCGATGAGTTCGGGGATCATGCCGAAGTGGAGAACGTCTTCGGGCATGACCTGGCTGAGAACGGTGGAGGTGTCGCGGATGGTATCGGTGTCGCCCTGTTCGCTGGCGAAGCCGATGCGGCGGGTACCGAGGCGTTTGCGGATGATGTCCTGGATGCCCTCGAACGCTCCGCCGCAGATGAACAGAATGTTGCTGGTGTCCATCTGGATGTATTGCTGTTCGGGGTGTTTGCGTCCGCCTTGCGGGGGAACGTTGGCGACGGTGCCTTCGAGCATTTTCAGGAGCGCTTGTTGCACGCCTTCGCCGGAGACATCGCGTGTGATGGAGCGGTTTTCGGAGGTTCGGCCGATCTTGTCGATTTCGTCGATGTAGATGATGCCGCGCTGCGCGGAATCGAGATCGTAATCGGCGGCCTGCAAAAGTTTGAGCAGGAGGTTTTCAACGTCTTCGCCGACGTAACCGGCTTCGGTGAGCGTCGTGGCGTCGCCGATGGCGAAGGGAACGTTGAGCATGCGCGCCATGGTTCGTGCGAGGAGCGTTTTGCCCGTGCCGGTGGGGCCGATGAGCAGGACGTTGGACTTTTCGATTTCGACGTCGATTTCGCCCTTGCGTTCACCGGCGAGCAGTCGCTTGTAGTGATTATGCACGGCGACGGAGAGGGATTTTTTCGCCTGGTCCTGGCCGATCACGTACTGATCCATGAACTCTTTGATCTGGCGGGGCGAGGGGATGGTGCTGAACAGGGGGCGGGTGGAATGGACCCGGCGTTTTTCCTGCTTGAAAATGTTCTGGCACAGGTCCGTGCAGTTGGCGCAGATGTAAACATCATTCGGACCTTCGACCATGGGGCCGACTTCCCGGCTGGTTTTGCCGCAGAAGGAACAGGTGGTGATTTTGCGTCCGCGGAAACCGCTGTCACCGGGTTTGCCGCCGTCTCCGCCTCGTACATCGTTAGCCATTTGGAAATCCGTCTTTTATCGGCCCGTCGGTCCCCGGAAGGAAAATCGGGAAACAGGGACAGGGCCTGGCTGGGGTTACATCGTCTCGAACAAGTTAAACATCGGTTTACCGAGGCGATTTCTTGACTCAATATCCTATCGCATTTGCGGCACCGGGTCACGCGGGAGGGGGAGGGATTAAGGGATTGAGGGATTAAGGGACATAGGGACGTCGGGGAAGAGGCGGGCCACTTTCCTCATCTTCCCTCAATCCCTTACTCCCTTAGGAACGTGGCCGGAATAACTTCCCGGGATGAGGGCTGAACAGGATATTGAACCCGGAGGCCCGCGTCATCCGATAATCCAGGCATCCAGGACGATGCCATGCAAACGTATTCGATCCGG
>JBAYVY010000251.1:0-5495 GCA_041674345.1 Phycisphaeraceae bacterium
GACTGCCTCAACGGCCGCTACTACCCCACGCATCAGCAATTCCAGCAAGCTGTCCGCGACTCGCTGGCCGCGGTCAACACACGCCATCGGGACAAATTGAAAAGCACCCTCACGCTCAACTTCCAGATGTTCAACGATGTTCAACTATTGGCCGCGTGAGGTATATCAAGTGGATATGACCACCGGCGAAATGACGCTCGCCCGGCGCGTGGACGGCATCTCCCTGTGGATGGTCGGGGCGGCGTTCTCCCCGTCCCACGCCGATACGCTGTATGTCTTCGACGTGTCCATCGGATGGAACAACGACGATCTGCTTGGTTTCGACACCGCCAATCACTATGCCCGCACCGACATCGCGTTGGAGATTTTCGAGAGCGACTTCAACGCCGGTCCCGGCGACCTGGCGGCGATGAGATCCCCGAACCGACCGCCGTCGCCCTGCTGGTCCTCGCCCTCACCGGCCTGACGCTTTGCCGCCGCTCGACCCGCTGAACTTCCGAGAGCCGGAAGTCTGAAACAGGTGGAATTGGGCGGAACCGTGGTGACGGAAAAGGGCGCGGCACGATTGCAAAAACAATTCGCTGATCGGGGACAGGAAACAAAAATCATCCGTCCCCGACAGGCCTCGTCGGAATAACGCCGTACAGAATGCTTCCGGGTGCAGAGTCGCAGGCGATTCGACCGATAACAACTGCATGGCGCGTGGACGGATCATGGGAGTTTCTCTTGCGCTGTGGCTCGCGGCGACGGCGGTTTGTCCCGTGCGCGGACAAGACAAGACCCGCGATACCATCGCGGGCTTCACAACTTCCGGGACAACTTCCGGGACAACTTCCGGGGGCGGGTCACAATCCCATCGCGTGGTGAAGGTGTTCAATTTCGAGGAGCGGGCGGAGGGCAACTTTGAAAACATGCCCCGGTACTGGTTCGTCGTGACCGGGCCGAGCTATCCGCGTTACACCGCCGATCAGACCGGCTTCGACGCCACCGTCGCTCACTCCGGCTCACACAGCTTGAAAATGAAACTCGACGGCGGCTCGGCGGCGCTGGTCCTCCAAACCGGCGCATTGGCGGCGATACCGGGGGCCGACTACATCATCATCGCTTCCATCCAAACCAAGAACGTCGTTCACAGCCGGGCGCGCGTCAGCGGGTGGTTCGTCGATCAGCGCGGTCGAGCCGTCGAACGAAGTTCATCCGCCGGCGAACTGGTGCGATCCAACGGCCAGTGGACCACCGTTCGCTTCCGACTCAACGGCGACTTCGCCGACGCCGCGTGGATCGTGCTGCGACTGGAACTGCTTCAGGAAGAAGAGTTTGTCCATTCAACGCTCGACAAGCACGCACTGCACCGCCAGGATCTGAACGCCGCGGCCTGGTTCGACGACGTGGCGGTGTACCAACTGCCCCGGCTGGACGTGACGACGGACAATCCGGTGAACATCATTCGCGCCCCCGAATCGCCTCAACTGAACGTGCTGGTGCATGACCTGACCGGCGAAAAGCTGACCAGCGTGGTCCGGCTGTACGACCAGCAGGGACGCCTGGTCGATACGCAGTTGCGGACGCTGACCGGGCGGGAATCGCCGAACTGGACCTGGCAGCCGCGTATCGACAAGTTCGGCTGGTACTGGGCGGAACTGGACGTGCATACCGCCGGAACAACCGACGGGCTGGTCGGTCGGCGCACCGCCGCCTTTTTATATCTGCCGACCCGACAGCCGATGTCGCTGACGCAATCGCAACGCTTCGGTCTGGTCGCCGAGCAGATGCCCCCGGAAGTTCGCCCCCTGCTTCCGCAAGTGATCGAACGCATCGGTTGCGGCTCGGTGGTGACGGATGTGTGGAACCCCGCGACCACAGCCGACGACCTGGAAAACATGCGCACCGAGCCGGATGCGGTCATCGACACGCTGCTCAAGCGGCGACTGCTGGTCAGCTTGTCCCTGGCGGGCGTCCCGGCCCCGCTGGCGGAACTGGCCAAGGCCGACCCCGACAAGCCCTGGGCGCTGCTGGCCGATGATCCGAAACTCTGGCGGGACGATCTGAAGGCGGCCCTCGTGCGCTACGGCCAGCAGGTGCATCGCTGGCAGATCGGCGCGGCGACCGACGAGGAACTGTTCTGGCGCCCCGACAGCGCAACCGAATATGCGAAACTGGCAAGCTGGTTCGCCCAGATGGCCCCGCGCGCCGAAATCGTCGCGCCCTGGCCGGCACACCTGATGCGTCAGCCCGCCGGTCGAGCGATGGGCGCGTTGATGGTGAATGTGTCCGCGTCCATCCCGCACGACCAGATCGGCCCCTACCTGGCGTCACTCGGCAAAACACACACCCAAACCGACGTGCTGCTCCGTTCGCTGGGTCTGAAAGACTATGACCACGTCCAACGCGAACAAGACCTGGCGATGCGACTGATCGAATCATGGTCATCCGCCGCCCCCGGAAGTGCCCCCGCCCCCGGAAGTTCAAGCAACTCAGCCAACCCGCCGCGCACGGTCTATCTGTCTTCGCCCTGGTTCGCATCGCAGGGGCGTTACCCGGCCCTGATACCCGACCCGGTGCTGGGCGTGTTCGCCTGTGCGATGGATCGGCTGGCCGGTCGGCGCGTCGTCGCGGAATTGCCGATCCAGCCGGGCGTGCGATGTCTGATTCTCGAAGGAGCCGACGGTTCCAAACTTCCGGGGGCGGGGGCGCTGGCGGGAGCGCTGGCGTTGTGGCTGGAACAGGCCGAGCAATCGCGCGTGCCGGTGGCGATGTACCTCGGCGAAATGCCGGAGCAGGTCGATCTGTTCGGCAATCGCGCCCCCCTGCCGACCCGCGACGGCGTGCAACATTTCATCGTCACCGCCTCGCCCATGTTCATCGAAGGCGTCGATACCAAACTCATCCGTTTCCGCGCCGCCATGCGCTTCGCACCCGCCGTCGTCCAGTCCAGCTATCAGGTCCATCCCCTCACGCTGGGCATCGCCAATCCGTGGAACCACCCCATCACAGGCCGGCTGAAACTCACCGGCCTGCCCGACTGGGACATCCGCCCCCGTGTCATCCCCTTCACCATCGCCCCCGGTGGCGCGACCGTCGTGCCGATGGAACTCACCTTCCCCATCAGTGAAACCGCCGGCGAAAAACATGTCACCGGCTCCGTCGAACTCGAAGGCGAACGCCACTTCCAACTCGACGTCTCCATCCCCCTGCCCATCGGCCTGAAAGACATGGAACACAACGCCACGCTCACGCTGGAAAAGGCAAGGGACGAAGGGACGGAGGGACGAAGGGACGAAGGCAAGACCGGCCCCGCCTCTTCCACTTCGTCCCTCCGTCCCTCCGTCCCTTCGTCCCTTCCTATGGACGTCATGGTCAACATGCTCGTCACCAACCGCGGCTCAACGCCCCAGTCGCTCTACGCCTTCGCCACCGCCAAAGATCGCGCCCGCCAGGAACGCATCATCGCCAATCTCGCCCCAGGCCAAACCATTTTGAAAAAGTTCCGCATCCCCGACGCCGCGTCCCTCTCCGGATCGCAAATCCGCGTGGGCCTGCGCCAAATGAACGGCCCCGCCATGCTCAACCAACTGCTCGACGTGCCCTGACCCCTGCGCGGCGCCACCGTTCCCCCTTCACCCACCGCGGGGCGACAAAAAGGGGATGAGTACCTGTAGTGGCAGCAAGAGGACGCGGGTGCGCGAGGTGCGGACATGGCCGGAAGCACGACAACAACACAGCAACGTGGTGTTTCACGTCCCCAATCGCGGCAATGTTCCCAAATATATGTACTCATCCCCTTTTCTCCGCTAGCAGGAGCAGGGCGACGGAGTGATCGGACATTTCGACGGCGGTGGGAGGGGCTTTACAGACCTGGTCGATGCGAACCGGTTGCAGGTCGCGGTCGCAGTCGAGGATCAGAATCTGACGAACGTCCATGCCGGCGGGCAGATTGAGGAACTCGAATTTTTCGCCGGTGTATCGGCCGTCGTTTTTGCTGTACTCGTTGTTGACGTATTTGCTAAGCAGGACGGCGGCTTTGTTGCGGGGGCGGTCGATGGCGGCCAGGCAGCGAATGGGCGAGTTGTGCAGGGTGACGCGGAGCCGCTCGGGGTAGCCGAGCATTGTTTCAAAGGCGCGGAAGGCGGAGAAGGTTTTCTGGGGCACGCCGTAGATGTCGAACAGGCCGCAGAGCGGACTGCTGGGCGAGCCGTCGTAGTAATTGGCGACATCGACGGGTGCATCCTGAAGGGCGATGAGGACGGAAGCGGCGAAGCTGGCACCGATGTGGTTTTTGAGCATTTCGCAGTAGGCGCGTCGTTCATATTCCCGTCCTCGTCCCCAGGGGCCGATGTGGCGGTTCCATTCGTTGAGGTGGCTGGTGGTGGCGTGGAAGCCGTACTCATCAAGCAGGCGGCGGACCACCCTGGCGTGTTCGACAAACTGTGCGGGATCGGCGTTGTAAAGGTGCCAAGAGAAGAAGTCGAGCGGCAGCCGGTGTTCGCGGCAATAGGCGAGAAATTGGGGAATCTTGCCCTCGTGTTGGACGTAGCCGACGGCGAATCCACCGATTTGAAGCGAGGAATCGAGGGCTTTGAGCGTTCTGGAGGTGGTGGCGTAGAGCTGGAGGTATTGCTCGAAGCTGCCGGCCCACATGCAGTCGCCGATGTCCGGTTCGTTCCAGATTTCCCAGTGGGTGATGTTGTGGTGGAAGCCGTCGGCCCAACCGTGGTTGTAGTGGCGGATGACGTTGCGGCAGATCGCGGCCCAGCGGTCGAAGTTTTTGGGAGGATGAGTGTGGTACTTTCGCGGGGAATGTTCGATGCTGGTGCCGAGGCGATAGACGATTTTCGCACCGGTGTCGAGGATGGATTGGAGGTAGGCGTCGGTGCGTGAGAAGTCGTAGTTGGCCGGATTTTCGGGGTCGGCGTCGGGATTGGGAAAGATTTGAGGGATATCGACTTCGCGGGGATGGGGCCAGTTGGAATCGTGGATGCGAACCCACGGTATGGCCGCCTCGCGGTAATAGTCGGAAACATCCACCAGGCCTTGCAGGGTGACCGGGCCGTTGTTGACGCCGTGCAGAGGTTTGAGGGTTCCGGCGGAAGTGCTGAAATCGATGGTTGCGGAGAACATAACTTTAGTCCGTTGGAGCCGTTGGCCGGCCTGTTCGAGAAAGTCGAATGCTGTGGGATTACGAAAAGGTTTCCAGACGCAGACGAGTAAATATCCGAAGCGGCTGGCGGCGTCAAACTATGTTTTTCTGTGTTCAAACTGGATGACAAAAAGGGGATGAGTACCTGTAGTGGCAGCAAGAGGACGCGGGTGCGCGAGGTGCGGACATGGCCGGAAGCACGACAACAACACAGCAACGTGGTGTTTCACGTCCCCAATCGCGGCAACGAGCGGCGGGAGATTTTCGCCGACGACGCGGATTATGCCGTGTTCATGCGCGTGATATCGCAAACGATGCGGCAGCATCCGATAGCGATACTGGCTTACTGCCTGATGCC
>JBAYVY010000252.1:0-5482 GCA_041674345.1 Phycisphaeraceae bacterium
AAAAACGGCGTTTTTGACCCAAAAACGAGGGTTGCAAGAGCCAAAATCGACCTTTTTCGTTAGCTTTCATTGGCTGACCCTCATTATTGGCTCAAAAACGGCGATTCTCCGTGAACGGTTACCATCACTTCAAGCACGGGATGACGCCGTCTTCGGCGGCAGACCGTGGTCAATGGCGGGTTTTTCAAAGCACTCTATCCACTATCCACGTTTTCGGAAGCAACCGACCGATTGCCCTTTCACCGCCTTTTCGCCAGCCAGTCCCACGTCGGCAGCAATGTGCCCCTTCAAGGAAAGAGGGAATCTGGGAACGCGATTGCCACTCCTCCCGAAAAACATCCTCCCGAAAAACTCTTGACTCGCCCCACTCTACTCGCGATAATCCCTAGCTTCTGTGGTGGTCCCACGACGTTCGTTTCTTGCGTTCATAATCTATAGTGACCCCTTTCTTTTGTCCGGAGACCCCTGATGGCAAAGCATGACGTAACCTTTGTGATTCCCGAACGTCAACTTGGCAAGGCAGACATTGAATTTAGTGTCAAGCGAGATGGCAAGGCATGGGGTCGCCTCAAAGTTTCAAACGGAACTATAGTATGGGTTCCGAAAGACAATACCTATGGCTTCAAGATGAATTGGGTTCAGTTTGATGAGAAGATGAAATCCAATGGCGAGCGAGAGAAAGCATAATCAGCCGTGCTGATTGTCCTGCAAACGCACGTCAATTATTCCTTTCTTGATTCTGGTTTCGTTCTTTTTGGTGGCAGGAAACCGATCAGGAAGACGCTGGATGTTTTATGACTAACCGTGCAACCAAAGGAACGAATGGGTTTCTATTACGTCCCGGTATAATTAATCCGCAGTCTTGGTATCCTGATCGCCCTCCCAAAGCGGAGTGGGATCGTATTCGGAAAATTGTACTAGAGAGAGACAATTACACCTGTTGCGGTTGCGGTCACCGGGCGATCAAATACATGAATGTCCATCATCTGGAGGAAAGCGACATTAACGCGCCGGGCAACTTGATAACCATTTGCATTGCTTGTCATGCGGTTCTTCACATCGGCAGAAACCTTGACCTCCAGGTCATTGAAATATGGGAGTCTTCTCTGTCCCAAGTGGAGATCGTTCAGAGAACTCGATCAGGTGTGAAGAAAGGTCTCACTCTGGCTGAAATCAACGAGAGTTTTAAACTCAAGCCGGGTCCATATTCTCCTAACTCCCTTCGGTACGCAAATGATCTGATTCAGAAGGTGGAGAAGAAACCCCGTGCTTATCTTGATGAGCCATTGTGTGCAGTATTCGTAAACCTGAAACGGTGGCAATTGGAGCAAGATAGCGAGTAGGGAGGATAGAGGCGTCCTCGCCGCAACTTACTCTACGCGTTCTTTTTCGAGAACTGCGTTGTCCTCAACGCGGTCCTTCGAGGGATTAGAAGGGCAGTCCCGCTCCATATCAATGTGACTGGGCTACTTTCCAAGCCGGTGACCGGTTCGTCGCGGTCGCTTCTCGGCCCGCTCGCTTCAGCGGGCGGGCAGTCGCGGGGCGTTTGTCGTTCATTCAATCCCCATCACTCGACCTCGCGTTCATTACTCCCCGCCCGCTCAAGCGGGCGGGCCGACCCCCCGAATTATTCATTGGACACCGACTCGCCTTCCGGTGTTCCCGCCAGCGCCGCGCGCAGCGGGACCGCCAGATCACCCACAATCCGGCTCATCGTCTGCCGCTGGTCCGGGTGATTCACATTCGCGTCCGCCGCGGCGGTCAGATAGACACAGAACTTGGCCAAATCCTCCCGATGATCGCCGGCCAGCGCTTGTTTGCCGGGGCTGAATAAACATTGACTGAGCAGGGCCGGAAAACCTTCGCCGATGCGGTCCATCGCGGGGTCGAGTCGTTGCGACAGATCGGCGACGAGACCCAGCGCCGCCGCGGCCGCGTCGGCGCGGTCCAGTGTCTTGTCCAGTTCGTCCCACTTGTCCTCGCCGGCCTGTTGCTGCGCCAGTTGCAGTTGACTGACCAGCCAGGCCTGCACGGGGGTCCACGCTTCGGTCGGTGCCTGCCACGCGGCCCATCGGTTGAGTTTCGTCGCCGCGTCTTTGACCGCAGGCAGTTTCGCGGCGGTAATCAGGTCGTTCATCAGTCGCCGCATCAATAGCAGTTTGCGTCCGACGGGTGTCGGGTCGAGTCCCGCGCCCCAGGCCGCGGCCCACTGGCTTCGCAGCACGATCAGTTGTTGCCACAGCACCGCGCGCCGGTCGCCGAGCAGTTTGATGAGGTCCGGGTCGGTGGTACTGAGCAGGTCTTCGCCGGGCAAATGCTCGAACATCGCCAGTTGGCGGTCCATCTCCGCCAGCGCGGTGGTCGCGCCGTCGGCGGTGGCGGGTTTGAGCAGGTCTTGCGCGATCAGCAGATATTGCTTGTAAAGCCCGCGCACCGACGCGGGGTTGATGCGATTCATCCGCTTCGCCCAGTCGGGTATCTTCGCCAGGTGGTTCATCCGCTGCGTCAGCGTGGCCATGCGCGTCACCGCCTCGGTCCATCGCGGCTGCGTCACCTGTCCCGGCGACGCGGCCAGCAGCGGCAACATGCCCAGCGTCTGCTTCTCCAACGTGTCATACTGCTGCTGCAATTGCGCCATCACCTTGCGAACATCCAACGGCAATTGCCCAACCCCCGCCCCCGGAACCGCCCCCGGAACTGTCCCCGGAACTGTCCCCGTCGCGCCCCCTGGTTGATAATGATCCAACATCACTTTCGTCAGCCGCCCCAGCCAGGCCGTCATCGCCTCGGCTGTCCCGGCCTGCTGCTCATCGCCTTGCATCGCCAGTATCGCGGCGAACAGCTTACGGGGGTTGTCGAGCGGCATATGGTCGATGCGCGACAGCGCGTCGAGCGTCGCCGCCGGTTCGCACAGTTGTTCCAACTGTTCGATGTGTTCCATCGCGGCCGGTCGGGTATCGGGGTCCATCATCAGCGTCGCGGCGGTCTGTATTTCCCTGCCGATGCGTGACCGGGTCTGATCGTCCAGCCAGTTGGGTTGCGAAAGTTTGTCCGCCGCGTCGATCAATCGTTCGACCTGTCGCGCCAGCGCGGCGGTGCGGGGCCGCATGTCCGCGTAGCCCGCCGCCTCGCCCATCAAGCCGATCATCTGATGAATGGTCGTCCCGGCCTGCTTGTCGATTTTCGAGCCGCCCAGCCGCTTGTCCAATTGTTCCAGGTATTGTTTGAGATAGGGCGGCCCCGCGGCGCCGGTCGGCTGCAATACCGCCCATGTCGATCGCACCCGCCGCGCGTTTTCCTTTCCGCCCATCTTCTGCGCCACCGGCAACAGCGACTCCAGTTGCTTGCGCAAATACGTATCCAACTGCGCCGCGGTCGGCGAATCGGGCAACCGCTCGGCCTGTTCATCACCGGGCGAAGGCGCGTCATTGAACCGCCGAATCGCCTGCACCACCTCGGCCAGTTCCTCCACGCGCTTCTGCGCGCCGTCCCCCCTGGCTCTCAGCGCGTCGCCCACCTGATCGGGCAGGGCATCGGTCAGCGTGTCGAAGTCGGCCGCGCCGTCCGCGATGGTCAGTCCGTACAGCGTCGCCAGGTGGCCCTGTTCCCCCGCGTCGCGGCCGGCGGTCAGCAGGTAGCGCGCGATCAGCAGCAATTTTTCCTGCGCCTCGATCACCGCCGAATTGGCGGCATCGGCGCGATGCGTCTTGGCCGCGATGCGCTGATCCAGTTGTGACAACCTGTCACTGAAAAACCACCCCGGCAACGAAGGGCCTTCCATGTTAAGTTGAGCGTGCGATTGCGCGGTGAGCAGACATGCGATCAGCAGCAGCATGGATGCAATGACGAATGACGAATGAATGACGAATGAATGACGAATGTCCAATGACGAATGTGTGCCGCACGGGGTCCATCCGTTTCGACATTCGTCATTCGTCATTTGACATTCATTCGTCATTCGTCATTCGTCATTCGATACATGGTCCGCCTGTAACACCTGACGATACAGCCGGTCCAGTTCTGTCACCA
This sequence comes from Phycisphaeraceae bacterium, assembly GCA_041674345.1. Classification (GTDB taxonomy): domain Bacteria; phylum Planctomycetota; class Phycisphaerae; order Phycisphaerales; family Zrk34; genus JBAYVY01. Next base: position 4,030 of record JBAYVY010000252.1, read on the forward strand.
TGACCCGCCAATCGAACCGTTTGACGCAAAGTGCCCGGCCCCGATCCGCCATCACGCGGCGCTCGGCGGGGTGATCCACCATCCACGCCATCGCCCGGCCCAACGCCGGAACGTCCCCGGTTTTGACCAATAAACCCGTTTGGTCGCTGATGCACGCTTCGCCCGCGCCGTCGCAATCGTAGCTGACCACCGGCACGCCACTCAGCAGCCCCTGCGGCACGGTGCGCGGCAAACCCTCCCGGTAACTGGGATGCACCAGCACGTCCATCGCCCGCATGTGCCGCGCCACCTGTTCGGCGGGCACCAGTCCCGTCATCACCACCCGACCGGCCATGCCCATCGCCGCGATTCGCTTTTCAAGCCGCGCCCGCCACCAACCATCGCCCACCCACAACAACTTCACATTCACAGGCAAGGTGGGCAGCGTATCCAGCAAATCATCGTGCCCCTTGAGTTCCGCCAGTCGCGCCACCGTGCCGATCACCACGTCGTCATCGGTGAACCCCAACTCGGCCCGCACGGCGGCGCGACTGTCCGAACTTCCGGGGTCGGGGCCGAGGGAATTTCTGATTTCTGATTTCTGATTTCTGATTGGGGAAGCGGATATTCCGGTTTCCTCGTCGCTCGTCGCTTCCGGGGGGCGCCCATCGCTTCCACTTCCGGGGGCGGGGGCGGTGCTTCCGGGGGTGTGAAGGTAATGTTCGACTTCCATGCCGGAGTAGATCGTGACGTACTGTTCCGGTCGCCCGACACCCGCGGCCAGCGCTTGCCGCGTCATCGCATCGGCGACCGTGACGATGCGGTGACAGCGTCGGGCGGCTTTGCGTTCGGCGGCAATGTAGATCGCGTTTTTGATGCGCGATTGGTACGGGTGGAACGGCAGGCCGTGAATCGTGTGAATCACCGCCGGCACGCCCAGTTGCCACGCCGCCATGCGCCCGATGATGCCCGCCTTCGACGAATGCGTATGCACCACGTCGGGACGGGTTTCGCGGATCAATCGCAGACATTGGCGATAGCAGCGCCAGTCGGCGCCCGGAAGGATCGCGCGTTTCATCGCCGACAGTTCGACGAGTTTGCAACCCGACTTTTCAGCCCGATCGCGCAACGACCCTTCCGGCCCGTAAATCGGCCCGAACGCCAGCGTCACATCGTGCCCCGCCTGCCGCTGGCCTTCGCAGGAAAGCACCGTGTTTTCCTGCGCCCCGCCGAGTATCAGTCGCGTGATGAGATGAAGAATTTTCATTGGCCTCGCAACAGCATAACAAAGCCGCCGGTGCGCCGGGCATCATCGCCCGGCGGCGTCACCAAACCCCCGCGAGCAGCCGGTCGATCGCCGTCGCCACGCCCGCCGCGTTGTTGTCCAGCGTCACGCGACGGGCCACCGCTTTCACTTGCGCCACCGCGTTGCCCATCGCGATTCCGCAACCCGCCCCCCCCACCATTTCCACAT
>JBAYVY010000253.1:0-5410 GCA_041674345.1 Phycisphaeraceae bacterium
AGCCGACCGTGCTGCACAAGGAACACCAGGCCGCCCGACGCTCACGCCGGGGCCGGCCCCGCCGCCTGCCGCGGCTGTCGGCGCAGAGCGCCAAGGCCACACGCATCGATCACCTGTGCATGTACTCGTACCCGATGCGCGATCAGCCGTGGGTGGATTACCACATCAAGGACGGCCACAAGGGGCCGATCGTCTGGCAGGCCAGGGCGGCGCGGTTCCGCTTGAACGTCGCCCATGAGTCCGACGGCCGCCGCCGCGATCCACGCTTCGCCTTGCCCTCGGCTCCACGCTGGCTCATCCAGGCGTACAACCCGCTCACCGGTGAAACCAAGTACTTCGTCTCCAATGCCCCGGCGGGTGTGCCCATCGAGCGGATCCTGCACGTGGCGTTCAGCCGCTGGCACGTCGAACGCAGCTTCCAGGACGAGAAGGATCAACTGGGGCTCGACCAGTTCGAGTGCCGCCGCTACGTGGCGGTGCGGCGTCACCTGATCCTCACCGCGATCAGCCACCTGTTGCTATCGCGACTACGGCTGAAACTGATCGGTGAAGGACAGGTGGCGATTCCGGGGGCGGGGGAAAAAAATCCTGACCGTGCCGCGGGTCCGTCGCGCCGTCGACGCCTCGATCAAAGCCGCCTCGCTGCGACCGCAAGCCCGGCGTAACCGCCTGCGACGCACCGCCGAGCACATCCGCCGCGTGCAAGACCGCAACGCCAATGCCCGCCGCTCCCATCGCCGCCGCCGCATTCGCATGCCGCACCGCCTGGATATCGTCCTCGCATCCTGCCGCTGCCGCATCCCGCCCGACGACTAACCCGCGTTGTCGTAATAACAGACTGTTTCAATACTGATCACAAAGGGCGCGGAGGCGCAAAGACACAAAGAAGAGCGATGGGGTTTGGGGTTGAGTTTCAATCGGTTCTGTTTGCCTCCGTGTCTTTGTGGCTTCGCGCCCTTTGTGATAAAAGCGGTTTTGAAACAGTCATTAAACCGCGGCGGGTATCGCCTGGCGCTCGATCAGCGACAGGGCGTTGGGGGTTTTGATGGCCATCGCGCCGGTGGTGGTGTGCATCAGATCGAGATGGATGTTCTGTTCCTGGAAGTAGCATTGGGCGGCCTGGCCCTGGCCTTTCCAGAAATAGAAGTCGTCGAAGATGATGACCCCGTTCGGCGACAGCAGCGGGTACAGATGCGTCAGTTCGTGGTAGGTCGAATCGTACCAGTCGGTGTCCAGTCGCAGCAGGGAGATGCGTTGGGGCAGGTGGGCGGGGAGGGTGTCTTCGACCTTGCCCTGGACGAAGCGGAAGAGCGAGGGGTCGTAGCCGGTGGTGGCCATGTTTCGGCGAACCTCGTCGAGTTGGGCGTAACACCACTTGTTGTGATCGGGGGCTTGATGTTTGGCCCATTCATCGTGGGCCGGTTCGCCGTTGTGTTTGATATCGTTGGGGCCGGGTTCGGTCATGCCGGTGTAGGTGTCGTACATCCAGAGTTGTCGGTGGGGCGTTTCGAGTTGTTGGGCGGTGAGCGCCATGAGCATGCAGCATCCGCCGCGCCACACGCCGCACTCGACCAGATCGCCCGGCACGTTGGATTTGACGATGTGTTGCACACCGAGGTAGAGCATGAACAGCCGGACGGGATCGACCATGGTGTACGGCTTGCATCGCTCGAACTTGGCCATGAAATCGGCGTTGGCCTGGATGTTGATCTGGGTCATGGCGGGGATTCCTAAAAAATATTCGTCGATGGTTTTCAAGAGTATCGGCAAACGCTGGGGCGAAGTGTGAATAAAGGGGGAGGGACACTTCGTGTCACCCGCTAAACCCCCGCCCCCGGAAGCGGTAAACTATGGGCATGGGGACATTCGCATTGTTACAGGCGGACATCGCGGCTCCGTCGCTCGCGCAAACGCGCCAGGCGTTACAAGCCGTGGTGGACCGGGGCCTGCCCGTGGTGCCGACCGACGCGGGCGGCATCGTGCGCAATGCGTTCGGCGTGCTGGTCAAGCGGTTGCGACACGAACACGCCGAGCAATTGCATGATGCGTTCACGCAAGCGGGGTATGCGACGGTGGTCGTGGCGGAGGATCGGTTGCTGGACCTGCCGCCGACGAAGGGGACGCGGTGTTTGCGGCCCGACAATGAGGCGCTGATGTATTCCGACACGCTCGACCGGATGCACCCGATCGCATGGGACCAGGTGTTGGTGATGATCGCGGGAGTGGTGGTGCGGACGAAGACGGAGCGGCAATGGCAAATGGCGACGGACTATCGGGGGGATGGCAATACGCCGATGCGGGTGGCGGCGGTGGAGAGCAAGGAGATCAGTGAGAACGAGCCGATGATGCAGTTGTTGCTGGGTGTTGAGCCGTGGCGTTTGAGTGTGCGGGGGATGGGATTGAATTACGGATATCTGGGCGAGCGTCGGACGACGAACTCGGCGAAGAACTTCGCGAGGGTGTTGCGCGACATCGTGGATCATGCGAAGGCGGCGGTGGTCAGCCGGGGCATCGCGGCGATGACCGGTCGCGCCGATGTGCTGCCGGTGTATCCGACGATCGGGGCGTTCGAGGAAGAGTTGAGCTGGCTGGCGTGGAAGGCGGGGGGAACGAGTAGCGAGTCGTGAGTAGCGAGGAGATGAACTCGCCACTCGCTTCTCGCTACCCACGACTCGCTATACTCATGCCATGAAGTATTCCACGGTGATTTTCGATCTGGACGGGACGCTGGCGGACACGCTGGCGGACATCGCGCGACTGATGAACAGGACATTGCGAAGCCGCGGCTGGCCGGAGCATTCGACCGATGCGTACCGCAAGTTCGTCGGCGACGGGGTGCATAAACTGGTGGAGCGCGCGATACCCGCCGATCAACAGACGCGGATCGAGGAAGTGGTGGCGAACTATCTGCCGCTGCTGACCGAGGAGGGCGCGGAATCGGCGGCGTTGTACCCCGGCATTGACGCGATGCTTGATGCGCTGACGAAGCGCGGCGTGGCGATGGCGGTGCTGTCGAACAAGCCGCACGATGCGACGAAGGCGGCGGTGGCGAAACTGATGGGCCGATGGAAGTTCGCCCTGGTGCATGGGCAGATCGCCGGTGAACCGCCGAAGCCCGACCCGATGGTGGCGCTGCGCATGGCCAAACAATTGAACGTCACACCGTCGCGCATCGTGTTCGTCGGCGATTCCAACGTCGATATGGAACTGGCGAACAACGCGGGTTTCATCGCCGTCGGCGCCGGCTGGGGATTTCGCGGCGAACAAGAACTGCGGGCGCACGGCGCGGCCCACGTGATCCACGAACCGATGGAGTTGATGGGGGTGATGGAAGGATAACATCGTTGCTCCGCCGCTTGCGGCTTCGCGAAGCCGCAAGCGGCCCCCCCCGGAAGTTAGACGGCGGGATACCGCGGTGGCTCGCCGCGTAACACGGCCACCACATCGCGGACCACCCAGCTCATGTTCGCCATCGCCTGAGGGGTGCGCGACGCCAGGTGCGGCAGCAACTTCACGTTCGGCAAACCATACAAAATGTAATCGGCTTGCGGAGGTTCGGGTTCATGCACGTCAAGAACCGCTAACCCCTCGCCCCCGGAAGTTCGGACCCGCAGGGACCAGTCTCGCAATGCCGCGTTGTCGATCAACATGCCTCGTGCGGCGTTGATGAGCAGGCAGTCGTTTTTCAATTGCGACAGCGCGGCGGCGTCGATGAGTTGTCGGTTTTCAGGCCGGCCGTCAACGTGGATCGTGAGGATGTCGGATTCGCGGTAGAGCGTGGATTTATCGACGAAAAGGCCCTGGAAATCGGGGGGCAGGTCGAGGGCGTCGGGTTTGAGGATATCGTTGCACAGGACGCGCATGCCGATGGCGGAGGCGACTTGTGCGATGCGGCGACCGATGCGGCCGACGCCGAGTATGCCCAGCGTCATGTCGCTCAGTTGTTTACCGACCTGTTTGGCGCGGATGGCGTGGAACGTTTTGGCGTCGATCGCTTCGGTCAAATACTTCCGGGGGCGGACGACATCAAGGATCAGTGCCCAGAGGTATTCGACGACGGCTTGTGTGTTGGCGTCGGGGGTGAAGACGACGCGGACGTCCCGGCGTCGGCAGGCGGGCAGGTCGATGTTGTCCAGGCCCACGCCGGCGCGTCCGACGACTTTCAGACGCGGCGCGGCATCCAGCAGCGCATCGTTAACCAGCGTGTAGGTCCGCACGACCAACCCCTCGGCGTCGGCCAGTTCACGATGCAACGCGACCGGATCGTCATGCGGTTGGCGCACCAGATGCGTTTGATCGGCGAGCCATTGTGCCGCCGCGTCGTCGAGGTGTTCGGTGAGAATGACTTTGGGCTTGTTCATGTCGGGTTAACCACAAGAGGCACAGCGAAAGGGACGAAGGGACGGAGTGAAAGAGTCACAGTCCAATTTCACTTCGTCCCTCCGTCCCTAAGTCCCTCTCTTTGTGTCTCTGTGGCCCTCTGTGGTGAATTGTCTTAGCTTCGGGTCGAAATGCAATCGGGCGCGGGTCATCATGTACCAGTCGCGCAGCGCGTCGCATTGGAATTGCTGGTCGGCGGGATCGGCGTAGAGATCGAACGGGGGTTGACCGGCGCGGAGGTAGCGGGTGAGGATCGGATAAAAGCGTTGATGATCGAGCAAATAGCGGAGTTGTCCGGCGTCGGCGCGGAAGGGCTGGAAGATGACATCGAGGGCATCCATGCGGCCCCGTTGCAGTAACGCCAGCAGGGTGGCGTCGCGGGGAAAGGCGGAGTTGGTGAGCAGGCCGTCGATATCGAAGCCGGACGGATTTTGGCCGAGCATCCATTGGGCGAGGATGATGTGTTGCCGGACGAGCCAGACGTTTTCGCGTTGGAGACGTTTGTCGAGGACGGGGGATTCCAGGCCGGTGAGTCCGATGAGTAGTGCGCCGCAGATGCGTTCGTTGTCGTAGAAAGTGTGATTGAGGCGGTCGATGAGTTGACGGAGTTGCGGTTCGGTCAGACGGTCGATGGCGAGGAAGCAGGCGAGGAGACGGACGGCGGAATCGTCGGCGTCGAAGAGATTGAGCAGGACGGGTTCGGGGAGATTTTTCGATGCGCGAGCGGCGGCGACGCGGACCAGCGGAGGCCAGTCGTTGTCGATGTCGAGGTCGATGGATCGGGGGGGAAGATTTTCGAGGACGGCCAGTTCGCGGAGCAGATAGCCCTCGCGGCCGGTCCAGGTGATGGGCTTGAGGACATCGGCAGCGGGATCGGTGCCGAAGCGCGGCGCGAGGCGTGACGCGGCGAACGCGGCTTGGGCGTCGCCCCCGGAAGTGTCGGAAGCGTTGCGATAGATTTCGGCCAGGGCGGGCAGATCGGCGGCATGGAGCGGGGTGAAGTCGGAGTCGGGCGCGACCGGCTGCTGAT
>JBAYVY010000254.1:0-5404 GCA_041674345.1 Phycisphaeraceae bacterium
ACCTTATAAAACAGGCCAAAAATGAAATACAAGCAACTCAATGTCGTCCGAAACGAAAGCCGTTTAGCTCTCGTTATGCGAAAATCCCCTGAAATTCGCGTAATTCTGTTTCATGGGCACCTGGAAATTGGCTAAACCCCACAGCCACAGAGCCACGAAGAAAGGGACGGAGGGACGGAGGGACGAAGGGAAAGAGTCGCAGCCCCATCCTCACTTCGTCCCTTCGTCCCTAAGTCCCTTCGTCCCTTTCTCTGCGGTTCATTTTTCCCGTTTTGTCTGTTGACCCGCGCCCAGCAGTTCCTTCGCCTGCTTCATCGTCGTCGCCGTTCGCCCCTTCCCGGCCAGCATGTCGGCGATCTCCTCCACCCGCGCCTCATCGGCCAGCGGTTGCACCGTCGTCCGCGTCTGACCCTTGCTGATGGTCTTGCTGATTTTCAGATGATGCTCCGCGCAGGCGGCGATCTGCGGCAGGTGCGTGATGCACAACACCTGATGATGCTCCGCCAGCTTGCGCAACTTCCCGCCGATCACCGTCCCCAGCCGCCCGCCGATGTTCGCATCGACTTCATCAAACACCAGCACGCTGATGCGATCGGTCTGCGCCAGTATCGACTTCAGCGCCAGCATCACCCGCGACAATTCCCCGCCGCTGGCGATCTTGCGTAATGGACGAAGCGCCTGCCCCGGGTTGGGCTGAATCAACACTTCCACACGATCCAATCCGCTTGCCTCAATGCTTCCGGGGCTTCCGGGGCTTCCGGGGGTGTCTTGTTCATCTGTTTCGATTTGCACATCGAGTTTCGCATCCGCCATGCCCACTTCCGCCAGTTCGCGTTCGACCAGCGGGCACAACTTTTTCGCCCCCGCTTTTCTCGCTTGGGTCAGCTTGCGTCCGACTTCGATCAGCTCATTCCGCACCGGCGTGATCTGATCGGCGATGTGTTCCATGTCATCGCTCTGACCGCGCAGCTTGGCGATCTGCTCCGCCAGCCGCCCCCGGAAGTTAAGCACATCATCAAGTGTTCCGCCCTTGTTTCCGGGGGCGGGTCCATATTTTTGTATCAACTTGTTGAGCGTGTTCAACCGGCTTTCCACTTCGCCCAGTTCCGCCGGGTCGATGTCCAGCCGCGATGCGTAACGGTTGATCGTGAACGCCACGTCCTGCAATTGCGACATCGCGCTCTTCGTCGTCTCCGCCGGCTCGGCCAGTTCGCCGTCCAGTTCCGCCAGGTCGTTCAATATCGACATCATCGCCCCCAACCGCTCGACGATGGCCCCCTCGCTGTCGTACAACGCCGCGTACACCGCCGCCGATTGCTGCGCGATCTTTTCCAGGTTGCTCAGCAGTCGATGCCTGGCGTTCAGTTCGTCATATTCCCCCGCGACCGGGGCGGCCTGGTCGATCTCCCCGGCCTGAAACTCGTACAACTCCAACTGCTGCCTGCGCAGCGTCGCCGACGCCTCCAGCTCCGCCTGCTTCTGCCGCAGTTCCGCCAGTTGACGATGAAGCCCGCCGAACCGTTCGCGCAGTTCATCGCAACCGGCGAAGCGGTCCAGCATCAACAGTTGATTGCCCGGCTTGAGCAGATACTGGTGATCGTGTTGCCCATGCACATCGACCAGCAGTTCGCCGACGGCTTGCAACATCTGAATCGTGGCCGGCTGACCGTTGATCGCCACGCTGGTCCGCCCCGATGCGAACAATTTGCGGGTGACCAACAGTTGGACGGGATGCTTCAGGGGGTTGTTCCGGGGGTCATGGTCCAATCCCGCATCGACCGTTTCGTTGATGGCGCGGATGATATGCGGGTCGCGCAGCTCGAACACGCCGCTGACCCGTCCCTCGTCGGCGCCGTCGCGCAGCAGGTCGGCGGTGCTTCGCAGGCCGAGCAACACCTCGAACGAGCCGAGCACGAGTGATTTGCCCGCGCCGGTTTCGCCGGTGAAACAGTTCAGCCGCTCACCGAGTTCGATGTGTGCGTCCTCGATGATCGCAAGGTTCGAGATGTGTAGTTCCCGTAGCATCCGTGCGGGTTGCGGCTTGCGTCCCGACTCGCAAGCCGCAAGTCGCAGGACGCAAGCCCATCCTTGGTTTAATCCGTATCCTCCGCCGGGGGGTGCCAGCGGACTTTTTCACGCAGATAAGTATAACGATCCAGCACCGCCGCGTGGGTATCGAGAAAACGTTCGATACTTCCGGGGGTGTCGATGATTTCGATTCGCACCGGCAGGTCGCCGCTGATGGTCAAAAGCGACTGGCTCTGCATGCGCTTGCGCCGGCCGTAACCGATGATCGCCCGCAGCGCCTGCGCCCTCGCCAGTCCGTCGCGCAGCGCCTGCGCCACGATCCACACATGCACCGGCTGGGCCGCGTGATGGTCCGACTCCCGACAGTAAATCGTCAGCCGCTCCGCCTCGATCTGTGGACGTGCCATTGCACCATTCCTTTGCATCAGCCGGGATATTCACCACGGAGATCACGGAGTTCACGGAGAAGAAAAAAAGATTGAATCCATTTTCATTTCTTTCTCGGTGTTCTCCGTGATCTCCGTGGTGAGTCTTGAATCTTTCACATCACGACCCCAAAATGCTTCGCGCCAATACCATTCCCAGAAACACCGCGATCAAGCCCAGCACCACCGATCCGATCAGATTCATCGCCGCGAAAAGCATCTGCCGCTGCGAGACCAGGGTCATCGACTCCAGGCAGTAGGTGCTGAACGTGGTCAGCGCGCCGATGAATCCGACCATGACCCCCATCCGCACCGCCGGGGCCGCCTTCTGCAAATACACGAAGCAGAAACCCAGAATCAGACAACCGACCAGATTGGCGATCAGCGTGCCGACCGGGAACGACGTACTGACATTCTGCTGCGTCACCCGGCTGATGGCATAGCGCAACAGCGAGCCGCCCGCGCCGCCGATCCCGATCGCCAGCCATAAAACCCAGCGATTGCCCATCCCCCAAATGTACGCCCATCCGCACATAAAATCCACAAGGCGGTATAATGCCGCCATGACCGGGAACATCTCCAACGTGCGCCTCGCCTATCGCCTGCTGTTGCTCGCCTCGCTCGCGGTGCTGCTCATCGCGCAAACCCCCGGCCCCGCCCCCGGTCCCGCCCCCGGTCCCGGTCCCGACGCCGCGCCCGCCTCATCCGCCGATGCGGAAAAAATCGTCTATGTCATCCCCATCCGCGGCGAGATCAACAACCTCACCGTCAACTTCATCGAATGGGGCCTGTCGCAATCCCAACCGCTGAATCGCGCCGCCGTCGTGCTCGACATCGACACGCCCGGCGGACTGGTCAGCAGCGCCATCGACATCTGCCGCAAACTCAAATCCCTTCAAAACGAACGCATCGTCGCCTGGGTCCATTCCGAAGCCATCAGCGCCGGCTCGATGATCTCCCTGGCGTGCGATGAAATCGTCATCACCGAGCGCGGCAAACTCGGTGACTGTGCCGCGATCATGGTCGGCCCGCAGGGACTTCAATCCCTCGGCACCACCGAACGCGCCAAAATCGACTCCTACATCCTCGCCGAGTTCCGTGACTCGGCGAAGTTGCGCGGCTACCCCCTGCCGCTGGCGGAGTCGATGGTCACGCTCGGTCCCGCCGTCTATCGCATCATCAATACTTCCGGGGGCGGGGGCGGGGGCGGGGGCGGCGAAAAGAAAATCATCTTCGCCGATGAACTGAAAACCTACGGCCTCGATGCCGACCAACCCAACGATATCAGCCCAGACGGCTGGAAAATCGAAAAACGACTGGTCAAGCAGGGCACACTCCTGACCATGGCCGGCGAGGAAGCCATCGACTTCGGCTTCGCCAAAGCGTTCGTCAACGACGACGCGGCGCTGCTGAAATACCTCAACCTTCCGGGGGCCGGCGGACGCATCGAACGCTTTGAACCCAACTGGTCGCAGGCGCTCTTCGGCTGGCTGACCACGCCCGCCATCCGAGGCATCCTCACCCTCATCGTCATCCTCGCCATCTACTTCGAGTTCCAGTCGCCGGGCCTGGGCGCCGGCGCCATCGTCGCCGTCGTCGCCGGTGCATTGCTTCTGGGCGCGCCGTATCTCACCGGCATGGCCAACATGTGGGAACTGCTCATCGTCCTCCTCGGCGCCGTCCTCCTGTTCATCGAAATCTTCATCACGCCCGGTTTCGGCGTCCTCGGCATCTCCGGCCTGCTGCTCATCTTCCTCGGCCTGCTCCTCACCTTCGTCCCCGCCGAACCCGGCCCCGGCTTCATCCCCCAACTGCCCGGAACCTGGAACGCCCTGACCACCGGCTTCTTCACACTTCTCACCAGCTTCCTCATCGCCATCTGTGGCATGATCGTCCTCGCCAAATACTTCGGCTCCATCCCCGTCCTCAATCGTCTCATCCTCAAAGACCCTCCCCCCGACCCCCCAACCAACGATCTCGAAATCATCGGCGGAAAAGATACCGTCCACCCCGGTGACACCGGACACGCCCTCAACGATCTCCGCCCCGCCGGCCGCGCTTCCTTCGGCCAACTCTCCGTCGATGTCGTCACCGACGGCTCCTGGATCGAAGCCGGTTCCCCCGTCACCATCACCACCATCGCGGGCAACCGCGTTGTCGTCCGAAAAACCTAGAAGCAAAAGAGAACTCACCACGGAGAGCACGGAGAACACGGAGAAGACATAAAAGTCAGCTTGAAATATGCTTTTTCCCCCTCCGTGAACTCCGTGTTCTCCGTGGTGAATCTTGGGTTCTTTTCGATGCTCTGAAATCATGGAAGGTGCGTACATGGATTCCCTCTGGCTCTGGTTCCTTATCCTCCTCGGCGCTTCCGCGCTCTTCTTCGTGCTGGAAGTCATGATCCCCAGTGCCGGCATCCTCGGCACGCTCTCCCTGCTCGCCCTCGGCGGAGCGATCATCACCCTCTTCTCCATCGACACCACCTACGGCTTGATCGGCGTCGTCGCGGCCCTGTTCGTCGTCCCCGCCGCGTTCGCGCTCGCCCTCAAACTCTTTCCACACACCCCCATCGGCAAACGCCTCATCCTCAATCCCCCGCCCGATCTGAACGACCCCGTCCATTACACCTCCACCGGCGAAGACAATTATGACGACCTGATGAACGCCCAGGGAACCGTCGTCTCCATCCTCCGGCCCGTCGGCATGGTCCAGTTCGGCCCGCGCAAAGTCGAATGCCTCGCCGAACCCGGCCCCGTCGAACCCGGAACGAAAGTCAAAGTCGTCGCCGTCCGCGGCTTCAAAGTCATCGTCCGACCCGTGTGAGAAGGAGTAAGCGGCCGTGCAAGAATAACTGATGTGATTTCCTGTGGTAGCCGATATAGGGAGATATGGAACTCGAACGGATTCGAGTGAAGTACATAGCTCTGGTTTCGTCTCTGACGGAACGCAGT
>JBAYVY010000255.1:0-5396 GCA_041674345.1 Phycisphaeraceae bacterium
AGCGGTCGGCGATTCGGCGACATCGAGACATTGCGGCGTGAAACGTCGGCCTGGTCCGGCGAGGTCAATGCTCGTCAGAAAGGTGTGGATTGGCACATGAAGATCGCGGACGCCCGGACGAAGCTGACCAGCGTCTATCCTAAAATCAATGAATGACGTAGCGATAGCCGTTCATCAGGTTCCGTAAAGGTGAAGTTTGTGGCGACAATTCGCCATCGTCCATCGGATGGGCGGCGGGCTAATCCGGGTACTATATCGCCCCATGAGGTGATGTAGGATTTTGGTTTTCTACCGCGTTTTGTTTTTGTTCGTAGCATCCCATAAATGTATCTTTGTGAACGGGTTGCGTCCAGACATTTTCGGCACAATTCTTGGCAATTTTTCAAAACTCACGGGAAAGGTGTCAGTTTTATAAGGGGTTCTTTTCCCCTTTCATCGCCGCGAAATCGTAATGCTTTCTCATAAATCACCTTGGGTTCCAATACGCTTCCTGTTCCTTTTTGTTCGCCTTGCCATGCTTGCGATTGTTCCCTCTGTTCCTGGCGTCATCCCGCTCGAAACGCAGGCGATTCATACATACATCGTATGTATTATCGGCGGGGAATCAAACCGGCCAGATTGGGTCATCCCACCGTTCGCCCCGTCTCCGCCGCGCGCTGGCCCGCCGCTCGCTCACGCAGCACGTCCATCATGCCCCGCACTTCGTCGGCCATCTTGGAATTGGGGAACTCGCGGATGATCTGTTCGCCCACGCTCCCGGCTTCGATCCAGTCCTTGTCGCTGACCGCCATGCGGAACCGCACCGCGATGTTCTCTCGCGCCTGCCCGATCACGCCTCGCGCCGTTTCCAGGTACGCCGCCGCTTCCTGCTGGGTCAGGTAGCGATCCAACTCCTTCAACAACGCCATCGCGTTCACCGTGTCGCCCTGTTCGGCGGCACGCAGAAACGTGCGCTCCAGGTCGCGCTTGTGTTCCTGTCTCGCCTGTTCGATCTGGTACGGCAGCGCCTTGATGCGATGGTCCGAACCGTACAACCGGCGGAGGCGATCCACCTCGCGCTGCGCCGCGTCCCAGTCGTGCCGGGCGCAGATGTTGCGAACATCGTTGATCGCCTGTTCGATGCGCTGCTCCTGCTGACGATGACGGGCGTCGATGATCTGCTGGCGATATTGCTCGGCTTCCTCGACGTAGCCGAAGTCACGCGCCATCTGTTCGACCAGCGACAACGCCGCCTCGTAATCCTCTTTCTGTATGTCTTCGAGAATCGCCTGGCGAAGCTGCTCGCGGTCGCGCTGGCGATCCGCCACCCGGCGCGACAGGGCCGACATCCGCATCCGCTCGCTGATCTGTTCCAGCAGTTCGACCTGCTTCGCCGATCCGCCGCCGGACGCTTCGCCCTCGGCCAGTTGCTGCAACAGCGGCAACACCGCGGCGGGTATCATCACCGCCACCACGCCCAACGCCAGCACCACATACTGCCCGTCCGTCGCCGCGACGAACACCCCCAGACACACCACCGCCAGCCCCGCCAGCAGCAGCAACGCGAACAGAATGGTGGTCCACAGGTCTCGACGCTTGTTGGTTTTGCCTTCCATGACGCTTCCCCAATGCAAGGCCCGAAGTGATACGACTCGCCGCCCGCCGCGGGTCATGCGGTCAGACGCAGCGGGGCGCGGAACACGCTCGCACCCCCTATCCATTCTACGATTCGGATCGGTGATAAGCCATGCCCTCCCGCACCCGACTTGCTGATTTTTATCCAATCGGGTGCAATGGCGTTTGATACGGGGAAATTCATGCCGCGATTCACAACATCATCATCAGTACGTCAAAACGCCTTCGGTGTCACGCAGTGGAGCGTCGTCATCGCAGCCGGCGGAAAAGTGTCGCCCACCGTTCGCCGCGCCGCGCTGGAACGGTTGGCGCAGACCTACTGGTTCCCGCTCTACGCCTACATCCGCCGGCACGCCCCCGCCCCCGGAAACTGCTCCGCCGAACATGCCGCCGATCTTACGCAGGCGTTCTTCGCCAAGCTCCTCGAAACCGACGCCTTCGCCGGCGTGGATCGCGCCAAGGGCAAGTTCCGTTCATTCCTCCTGGCCGCCCTGAAACATTTCATGTCCAACGAATTCGACAAGCAACGCGCCCAAAAGCGCGGCGGCGGTCGGCGCATCATCTCCCTCGACGCCGCCGACGCCGAGGCGCGTTACCGCATGGAACCCGTCGATGACATGACACCGCAACGTCTGTTCGACCGCCGCTGGGCACTGGCCGTGTTGGAACAGGTGTTCGCCGATTTGCGGGCCGATTACCGGCAACGCGATCAGGCGGCGGTGTTCGAGCAATTGAAAGACTCGCTCGCCGGCCCCCTGGAAGGCACGACCTACGCACAGATCGGCGAGCGGTTGGGCATGACCGAATCCGCCGTGAAAGTCGCGGCCCATCGCATGAGGCAACGCTATCGCCGGCTGCTTCACGATCATATCGCCCAAACACTGGACAATCCCCCGGAAGAAGAAGTGCGACGTGAAATCGAAGAATTATGGAAATGTTTGTAACCTTTCAAGGCGGTTGCTTCTGTAATAGGTGAAGCAACCGGAGAGGCGTTTATGACCGATGCCGAAAAGAAGCGATGTCCGCAATGCGGAGCGGAACTGTCGTCCGAGGGTTTGTGTGCGTCATGCCTGATGAAGCAGGGCTTGGCGGAAAACACCGAAGGATTCAGTGAATCAACACGGGCTTCAGGGGGCCGGGGGTGGCAACCGCTGACAGTCGAGCAGATTCAACCCTATTTCCCCGAACTGGAGATACTGGAACTGCTCGGTCGCGGCGGCATGGGGGCCGTTTACAAAGCACGCCAGAAAAACCTCGACCGCTACGTCGCCCTCAAAATCCTTCCGCCCCAAATCGCCCCCGGAAGCGACTCGTTCGCCGAACGCTTCACCCGTGAAGCGCAGGCGTTGGCGCGCCTCAGTCATCCACACATCGTCACCATTCACGACTTCGGCTGCAAGCCGGGGCAGAGCGAGTCTTCCATTCCGGGGGCGAGCGCCGCCCCGGGTTCTTTGTATTTCTTCGTGATGGAATACGTCGATGGCCTGAATCTGCGTCAGGTACTCGACGGCGCGAAAATGACACCCGATGAAGCGCTCGCCATCGTCCCGCAGATTTGCGAGGCGTTGCAATACGCCCACGATCAGGGCATCGTGCATCGTGACATCAAGCCGGAGAACATCCTGCTGAACAAACAGGGCCGGGTGAAAATCGCCGACTTCGGTTTGGCGAAACTGGTGGGGGCCTCGGCTGGTCTTGAAATCACAAATCAAAAATCACAAATCGAAAATACCGGCATCCTCGGCACGCCCAACTACATGGCCCCCGAACAACGCGACCATCCCTCACAGGTCGATCACCGGGCCGACATTTATGCGTTGGGCGTCGTCTTCTACCAAATGCTCACCGGCGAATTACCCACCCCCGGAAGCGGTCACTTCCAGCCACCGAGCAAAAAAGTGCAGATCGACGTGCGCCTCGATGAAGTCGTCCTGCGGGCATTGGAACGCGAACCCTCCCGCCGCTACCAGCACGTCAGCGAAATCCAAACCGAAGTCGAAACGATTGTCAGTTCACCGCAGTTTCCGGGGAACCGCACCTCGGAAGGTGCGACTGACAAAGATCAGCATCACAACGCCGCCGCCTCTTTCTCAGCCGCGGCTTCGTCCGGGGCCGAGCCGCGGTTCAGTCGCACCGCCATCATCGGCGCAGTTTTGGCGGTTGTCGGTGTGTCGGTGTTCTCCTTATTGAGAGCAGCGTCGTTGGACTTCCTGGGGGTTTTGCTGATTTCTGCAGGTCCCATTGCCTCGGCGATCCTCTGCGGCATCGTCTCGATCTCCCAAATCCGCCACTCCGCCGGACGACTCTACGGTTTGGGCCTGGCGATGTTCGACGCTTTGTTCTTTTCGTTGCTCGTGCTGGATGGGCTGCTCCTATGGAGTTGGAGGGGCATTATCCGCATTCTGATTGACTTCTACTCCAACCCAAGCCCAGTTCCGCCTGGCCTGCACGTCAGCCCGCCACCCATGATTAGAGTTGCGAACATGGTATCCAAATATCAAGTCATCGTATTTCTCATTGGCGTGGTCGTCGTCCTGGTGCTTGATTCGCTTATCATCCGCTGGGCCTGGCGGGCGGCGAACAGACCCGTGGGGCAGAATGCCGCATCGCGCCCCGGTGATCCGTGGAGCGCCATCCGCCGCGAACAGGGGGTCGCAGTGGCGGTGCCATCCGCCGTTCGCCCGCCTCGCAAATGGTGGAAGCGATGGTGGGTGCAGGTAATCGCCGCCGTGGTCATCTCGCTGGTTGTGCGGGCGTTGGTGATGCCGACTTATGTCATCACCGGCAATGCGATGGCACCGGAGCTTCCAGCGGGCAGCCGCATCCTCGTCTGGAAACTGAGTTCCAACTTCGCCCCCGGCGACCTGATCGCCTATCACGATTCCGCCAGTGTCAAAGTCGGTCGCGTTGTTCAGGCCGACGACAACACGGTCGTCGTCAATCGCAATTCGCAACCCGATGAAAGCGTGGATCGCTCGCGCATCATCGGAAAAGTATTCAGCGTTTTCTGGCGAGGAAAAGAGGATAAGAAGTCACTGCCCGTTCGCAGCAAGTATCCCAAGGTCTTGGATATTGGGAGTACGGACGCCTCGGTGTTGGTGGTTCATGACGATGTCGATCTGCACTACGCGATCTTCTACGCCGGGGACTTGGGCGGCGTAAGTACCGGCGGATCGGCCAACACGCACTCGCTGACGTGGATCGACAAGGGTTCTTTGAAGCTCAACAACGGCCGGACATTCAGTTACCTGCGGGAGTCTGTGGATGAATTTCATCTGGACGTCAACGGGCAGGAGTTCGATCTGCGTCAGGGCCGAGTGCTGGTGTTGCACGATGAGGGAACCATTGAGCAGATCAAGATGTTCCCCTCGCTTACGGAGACCAACAAGGCGAGTGTGCTTGCAAAACTCATCACGACTACCCAGGCGTTATACCAAGGCCCGCCGGATGTGCAGAAACTTCGCGGCCAGTTGGACATCGCCCGCGCCCAATTGAGTAACCTGCTCAAAACTCACGCTCCGACGCATACGCTGGTCCATGAAGTGCAACAGACCATCGTGATACTGGAGCAGCAGCTCCAAGCATTGTCGGGGCATGTGTTCAGCGAGCAGTCCAGCCCCACGCAATGGCTCGCCGAGGCGGGGATCGACATGAACGCGATGCTCGACGCCGCCAAGCGCCAGCATGTCGGGCCGGATCGCATCAGCTTCATCGACGCGCTGGAGACGCTGCGCGAACACGGCCCGACGATCGCCGCGACGCTGACGCTGGTGGTCAATCCG
>JBAYVY010000256.1:0-5391 GCA_041674345.1 Phycisphaeraceae bacterium
CGAAGTTCCTCATCGGTCAATTGACGAATCTTCGGTTCCATCGCGTTGATCTCCGTGACGCGCTTGGCGTAACGCTTGACCAGTCGCTCGTTGCGCGAACCGAAAATCTTGATGGCCACTTTTTTGACGGGAGCGATGACGGACATGTTTCACCTGTGAATGGATTTGCGATTTGTGATTTTCGATTTAGATGGAAAAGACGCACAATGACAGATCGCCGATCACCGACCGAACGCGGGCGCGCATTCAAATCGAAAATCGGAAATCCACAATCGAAAATCATACCGGCGGCGGCAAATCAATCAGGTGAACCCCGGCGGAAGTGCGATACCCCGGCAGCGGCGATACGTCCACGCAAGTCATGCCGACCTGCTCGCCGGACGCGATCAGCGGCGATTCATAACACGCATGGGCCGCGAACATCGTCTGTTGCGGCATCGGCGAACGGCCCACGAACGTGCGCGCCGATGCGCGCACCTGCTGCGAAATCGACTGCGCCTGTTCCACGGCCTGATCGACGACCTGCCGCGCCAACGCCGCATGATCGTCCAGACCGACCGGCATCATCACCGCCAGCCCCATCAGGGCCACCGGCAACGCGATCGACCTCAGCATGTTCGTTCGTTTACGCATGGCTCCAACAGTATCGGTTCGATCCCCGCCCAAGGCAAGCGGGGGAAGGATTAACCGCAGAGACGCAGAGGGGAAAAAGCAGAACATCAGGACAACAGAAAAGCAAAACATGTTATCGGATGGGAACCTGATGTTCTGTTGTTTTGTTTTTCTGCTTTTCTGTTTTCATTCTCCGCGTCTCTGCGCCTCCGCGGTTAATTTCCGCCTGTTTTGCGACCGATCCGCGGGGCTTACGGGTGCCGGACTCAGGGTAACAGGATACGGGAGCGGAACTCGGTGCGGCCCCTGACACCCAGACCGCGAATGCGATAGAGCGTGCCATCGCCCCCGGAAGTTGTTTCGCCCGATGGGTTGGCGGTGGTGACATACAAGTCGTCGAGGTCGGGTCCGCCGAAGGCACAGGAGCTGATGCGTTCAACGGGCATGTCGATTTTGCGGACCAGCGAGCCGTCGGGGTTGTGGATGTAGATGGCGAAACCGCCCCAGCGTGTGGAATAGAGCCGGCCTTCGGTGTCGATGGTCATGCCGTCCGGTACCCCCGGAACCCCCGGAAGTTTTGTTGTGTCGATCAGCAGGCGGCGATTTGATAATGTGCTGGTGTCGGGCGAGAAATCGAAAGCGTAGATGTGCTTGGCGGTGGAATCGGTCCAGTAGAAAGTTTTGAGGTCGGCGGTGAACGCCATGCCGTTGGCGCAGTTGGTTCCGCGGAAGAGGTGGGTGATTCGACCATCGGTGGCCAGGTGGTAGAGACCGCCGCGCAGGTCTTTGCCCATCGTGCCTGCGAGGACGGAGCCGTCGGGGCAGGCGATCACATCGTTGAATCGCGGGACGCCTTCGTCGTGGAAGTCGATGAGCGATTGACATTCGCCGGTGTCGGGATTGAAGCGGGCGATGTCGGCGTCACGGAACAGGAGCAGGTCGCCGTTGTCCTGGAAGGTGAATCCGCCGATGGGTTTCGGGTAACAGTCGAAGATCATGCGATGTTCGCCGGCACTTCCGGGGGCGGGAGAGGGGTTGTATTCAAAGAGTCGCCCGTTGGGAATGTCTTCCCAAAAGAACCGCTGGCGACGTTCATCCCACAACGGATTTTCGCCTGTCTTGCAATGATAGTTGGCGATGGGTTGGATGACGAAGCTGTCGGTGTTCATGGGCGAACAGGATAGCGGTTTTGGGCGGAAGTGCGATGGGGTGCATGACACGCCACGCGGGGTTTGAATTCATTTTTGGCCCCTGTTTTCCCTGACGACCCACACGAAGGACACGAAGAAGCACGAAGTCGATAGGATCGTATTTAAGTTAAATACGATCCTTTCTTCGTGCTTCCTTCGTGTTTATTCGTGTGAAATCGTCGGGTGGGCGACTCCCGTTCAGACAGGTGCGCCAGTTGTCATGCGCCCTGTGCGACGGGCGGGGCGAATCGTGGCGGGAATGCGGGGCGGGGATCGGTTATGCTGGGCGGCTCACCGATTCCTGTTCACGGGGACGCAAATGAGGCGATCAACACATCCAGAGCGGTTTTTAACGGCTGCCGAATCGCAGCGGATGGCCGAAGCGATTGCGCGAGTCGAACGCAACACGTCGGCGGAGTTGAATCTGCTGATCGTGCGTCATTGTTGGGGCAAGTTGCACGAAAAGGCGAGGCGGCTGTTTTACAAGCACGGGCTGGACCGCACGGCGGAGCGCAACGCGGTGATGATTCTGCTGGTGACCAGCAACCGCGAATTTCTGATTTTCGGCGACCAGGGGATTCACCAACACGTCGGGCCGAACTTCTGGCTGGATGTGCGCGATGCGATGGCGAATGAGTTTCGGGCCGGGCGCGTCATTGAAGGATTGGAGACGGGCATCGGGCGCATCGGAGAAAAGCTGGCGGCGCATTTCCCGGCGAAGGCGAACAACCCGAACGAATTGAGCGATGAGGTGGCGAATGACCGGTGATGCCTTCGGTAATCATGATTGTCATGCGGAACCCGGACCTTCGCCCCCGGAAGTGCCCCTGGAAGTGAAGACTCAGGTCCGGCTTGGGGGATGGGGTGTCGTTGCGATGATGCTGATGATGTCGGTGATGTCGGCGGCGGCGAGCGGTGCGCAACAGGGCGATGGATCGGCGAAGTCGTACGCGCCTTACCCGCAGCCGGATCATGGGTATGTGACGGACCTGGCGAAGGTGCTGGGAGCGCAGCGGGAGGAGGCGATCGAGCAGAAGCTGTATGCGACGGAGAAGGACACCGGCGTGGAAATCGCGGTGGTGACGATCGACTCGATGAGCGATTACCCGGGCACGCCGCGGGACATTGAGGCATTTGCGAGGGGGCTGTTCGATGTGTACGGCGTGGGGAACATGCCAGCCAACAACGGGGTGTTGCTGGTGGTGGCGGTGAAGGATCGCAAGCTGTGGATCACGCTTGGGGCGGGATACGGACGTCAGCATGACGGCGCTGTGAAGCGGATTGTGGACAATCGCATCATTCCACGCTTCAAACAAAATGACTATGCGGACGGAATCGAGGCGGGCGTGGATGCGATCGTGGCGCAATTCGCCCCCGGAAGTCCGGTCAGCGGCGCGGCGTTTGAATGGCGTGATTTGCTGCCGCTGTTGTGGTGGACGCTGGGAATCACGGCGGTGACGCTGATCGTGGTGAGTTTGATCCGCAACGGCAAACGCGGGTGGGGATGGGTTGTGGCGGGCTTGCTCATTGTGATTGTGCTGGCGGTGATGTCGGCGGTGGTGTACGTGATGACGCATCGCAGCAGCGGCGGCGGGAGGGGATTGGGGAGTAGTTCGTCGTGGTCGTCGGGCGGATTCGGCGGCGGTTTCGGCGGCGGATTTTCCGGCGGCGGCGGCGCGGGCGGCAGTTGGTGAACAGGAGCGATGCGATGCCCGGAATGTTACACGGTGTTTCTCACCGAGCGCAAGACGCGCGACGGCAAGGTGACGCTGGACGTGTGCGAACACTGCGGGGGCGTGTGGTTTGACCGCGGCGAACTGCATGATGTATTGGATGCGGCGGAAAAGAAACCGCGTGTGCCATCGGATGCCGAAGCATCGAAACGATCATGCCCGCGATGCAGGAAGCCGATGCGCGTATTCGATTACCCGGAAACATTTGTGAAGGTGGACGTGTGTGAGGATTGCGGCGGCATCTGGCTCGACAAGGGCAAACTGAAGGAACTGACAGCGGTGCGACGATTCCGCGCGGCCAACCCGCAGACGAACGACGACACGAAAGAAACGGATCAACAGGGGCCGGGCGGAATCAAAGGGGCGTTGATCCGATTCATCAACGGGGCGATTGACGGAATGATTCACACCTGATCCCCGGGAAGCCCGAAGACGGGCATCCCGGGGCTTGGGAACTTCAAAACAGGGAGGATGAATCGCTTGTGGCGTCCGCGCGTGTGCGATGGAGATGTGCGGAGCGTTTGGGTTCGGGTTTCTTTTTTCGAGTCTCGGCGGTCATGCCTTTTTCTTGTTGGGTGCTGAGCATGGCGGTACCGGTGCGGGCGGTGTGTTCGATGCGTTCGGTGGCTTTGGCGGCATACTCATCGCTCAGTTCGCAGCCGAGCCATTGACGTTTGAGCCGCGCGGCGACGGCGAGCGTCGTGCCGGAGCCGGTGAAGGGGTCGAACGCGATGTCACCTTCGTTGCTGCTCAACTTGATGATGCGTTCGAGCAATGCTTCGGGCAGTTGGCAGGGGTGCCAGCCGAGCCGCTCTTTGAAGGTTCCGCAGAGGCGGGACAGATACCAGGTATCTTCATCGGGGCGGAGGAAGCCGGCGATGCCTTCCTTCTCGACGTCCTGCGGGCGAAGGTACCAGGTATCGTCGGGCAGTTTCCCGGCGGGGTTGGCGCGTGCGTCGGCGTAGGTGGTCTGTCGGGCGCTGGGCACGGCGATTTGCTCGCGGTTGAAAGTGAAGGGCATGCTCTTAAGCATGGATTCGGTGGATTTCAGGCCGAAGATGCCCGACCCGACGCAATAAAAGAGGTGGACGTGGGAGCGATTGAACTTGGCTTTGGCGTTTTGACCGAAGGTGTAGTGCCAGATGACCCAGTTTCGGAAGGCGAGTTGTTTTTCGCGTTCGAGGTGTTTGAGGTGGAGGCGGGTTTCGGCGGCGTACTCATCGCCGATGAGGATGTAGAACGACCCGGTGGGTTTGAGCAGACGGGCGCAGGCGGTGATCCAGTTTTGCGTCCATTCGATGTAATCGGCGTCGTTTTGTTTGTCTTCGTACTGGTCGTACTTGTAGCCGATGTTGTAGGGCGGATCGGCGAAGATCAGGTCGATGGAACCGGCGGGCCAACTGTTCATGGTGGTGATGCAGTCGCCGACGGCGATGGCGTTGACGGGTAATGCGGCGGTGTGGGTCATGCCAATAGGGTATAGGGATCAGGGGCCGGGTGCCAGGGGCGGCGGCGGCGCAAGAAAAAGGGGCGCGACGCACCAGTCGTCGCGCCCGTGACCATGACCCTTCCGACCCCCAATGGGGCGACGGTCAGTGCCAGCGTCGCCGGAGCAGCGCCAGACCGCCGATCGTCAGAAGGGCGATGGATGTCGGTTCGGGGGTGATGACGAACGCCAAGTCGAGGGAAACCTGCCCGGTCGGGAACCGTGGGTCGAACAATTCCTGCCAGGTGGTTCCGTTGTAAAACACCGCGTCGTCCTGGTAATGGTTGCCGGTGTAGGGCGACGGATAGAGCGTCATGTCGGCTGTCTTCCATCCCGGATACCCATTGTCGGACGTCGCATTGATCGCCAG
>JBAYVY010000257.1:0-5336 GCA_041674345.1 Phycisphaeraceae bacterium
CCCCCCACCCCCCCCCCCCACCCCCCCCCCCCCCCCCCCCCCCTCGGAGTCCCATATGCCGCTGATGACCACGAAACCCATGTTCGACCTGGCTTACACCGGCGGATTCGCCGTCGGCGCGTTCAACGTCAACAACATGGAAATCACCCAGGGCATCATCGACGCCTGCGCCGCCGAGCAAAGCCCGCTCATCCTGCAAATCTCCAAGGGCGCCCGTTCCTACGCCAACATGACGTATCTGCGGCATATCATTCTCGCCGCGGTCGAGGAACACCCCGAACTGCCCATCGCCATTCATCTCGACCACGGCGACACCGTTGATCTGGTCAACCAGTGCATCGCCGACGGCTTCACCAGCGTGATGATCGACGGCTCGCATCACCCGTTTGCCCAGAATGTCAAGCTCTCGGCTGATGCGGTGAAAGTCGCGCATGCGGCGGGCGTCACCGTCGAGGCGGAACTGGGGATGCTCGGCGGGATCGAAGAAGATGTCGTCGGCCTCAGCGCGGAAGAGTATCAGAAGAACCTGCACAAGTTCCTCACCGACGCCAAGGAAGCCGCTGACTTCTGGAAACAGACCGGCATCGACTCGCTGGCCGTCGCCATCGGCACCAGTCACGGCGCTTACAAGTTCAAACATGCGGCGGTGCTGGCGTTTGATCGCATTGAAGAGATCATGAAGACCTGTCCCGGCCTGCCGCTGGTGATGCACGGCTCGTCCAGCGTACCGCAGGAATTCATCGACCTGATTAACAAGTACGGCGGGAACATGCCCAACGCCAAGGGCGTACCCGAAGATCAGATTTCGCAGGCCGTGCGGAAGTACGGGGTGTGCAAGGTGAACATCGACACCGACCTGCGACTGGCGCTGACGGCGAAGATTCGTGAGGTGTTCGCCAAAGACCCCGCTGAGTTCGACCCCCGGAAGTATTTGGGACCAGGTCGCAAAGCCATCGTCGAAATGGTCAAACGCAAGCTGCACGTGCTGAACAGCGCCGGCAAGGCCGAGCAAGTGAATGCGCAATGGAAGAAGCTGGGCGAACCCCTGCCGAACTATTACAAGAAGTGCTGCTGCCACGGCTGAGCGGGTATCCAGAGCAACCGCATTCTCATTTTTTTGATCAACAAGAAACGCAGAGGAAGATGGAACCACAGATAAACGCAGATGAACACCGATATGAAATTCAATTGACAAGAATCATCTGCGTTTATCAGTGTTCATCCGTGGTTTCATATTTTTGTCTTTTCACTCCGCGTCTCCGCGCCTTCTGCGGTTCAATTCTTTAAGCGGTTTTTGTCGTCGATTTGCCGAACGCCGCGCATGCTCCGGTGGCGATCAGGGCGGCGGCGATGACGATGCCTTGCCGGGTCGCCACGGCGGCCATGTTCATGAACGGCAGGTGGTCGGCGAGTACCCACACGGTTCGCAGGGAGTCGAAGCCCAGGGCGGTTTCATCGTGGCGGGCGTCGAACAGCAGCGCCGGGCCGGCCAGCGCGGCGATGCACAGGGCCATCATCACGATGCGCAGGACGTTTCCGCCGCGTCGTCCCAGAACGATGCACAGCAGGATGATGGTCGCGTGCATGATGACCGCCAGGTCGATGAGCAGGGTTTGGCCGACGGTCCAGCCGACCAGGAAGCGGGCCGGCCAGAGCATGACCTGAAAGACGAGCATGAAACCCCAGATGTCGGCGCCAATGATTTTCGCGTCCGATGTTTCAACTTCCGGGGGCGGGGGTTGACTGAGGCGGATGATGGGCCAGTAGGTGGACAGGCCGATCAGCGTCATGATAAGGGTCCATTTGACGACGGGGGTGACCGCCACGCCGGTGACGGTGGCCGGGCCGTCGATCAGCCAGTTGATCGTCCAACTGGCCAGGAGCCACATCGCCCATCCGAAGACGATGGGGCGGGACATCACTTTGTCGAGGGAGGGTGAAGGCATGGCGGGGTGCGGTATGCGGGGTGCGGGGTGCGGGGTGCGGTATGCGGGGTGGGGCCGAATCCGCAAACCGCACAGCGCATCCCGCACCTCGCACAGCGCACTACTGTCCTGAAGTGTAGCGCACTTGTTCGGCGGGGGAGTGGACCAGCGGTTGATCGGTGAACACATCGACTTTGCATCCCCCGGCGTCGATCGCGCCGCGGGCGCTGGCGGCGACGCGGCGGAGCATCGCCAGTTTCTTCTGGGCATTCGGTTCATAGATGCCTTCATCGCCTGGGGCGCGGCCCCAACGGACCATGCCGTCGCCGGAAGTTTTTATCAGCAGGTGGGGATCGCGGGGATTGTTGCGCCCGCCGTAGTTGGCCACGTCGATGCCGCGCACCTGATCGGCGAAGGGCTGATCCATCAGCAGGCGCGCCAGTCGCAGCGCCGCGGTGATGTCGGCTCCGGGCCAGAGTTGACCTTGCGTCGGCGGGGCGGCGGCGCAGCCGGTGATCGCGGGCATGCTGAGCTGTTGGAGTTGGTCCAATGTGTAAACGCCCGGCAGGCGATGCGCCTGTGCGTCGATCAGGTGGAAGCCATCCTTCGCCCCGACGAGCGCGGCCGGTTCACGGAAATAGGCCAGCACCAGCACCCGCCCGGCGCGATACCGCTCGACCCGCGCGACCTGTCGGACCCAAGGGTTGGCGGCCAGCAGATGCTCGGCGGTCACCAGCGACTTACGATCCAGCGGATCGTTGCTGATGACGCCGGCCAGTTGTTGTTTCATGCGTTCGAGGTGGGCGGGGGGCATCCATGCGGGCACCTGAACGAACACCACAGTGGGCGGGGTCGCTTCATCGCGTCCGACCTGATGCATGAGCGCCTCGCGGCCCATCACATAGCCGAAGCCGAGCAATGTGAAAACGCCGATGACGAACGTGACGCGCAGCAGCGGGTACCAGCGGGCCGGGTCCCATGTCGAAGTTTGCTTCGCCTGTTTGACCCACTGCCGCCTGGGCTTTTTCTTTTGGGATGATCCGAGGAACCAACTCATAATGAATAAGCCAACAGCCACGAGCCAACAGGGAACAGAGCAAGCGGACGGTGGCGGATATCGCATGATTGCGCAGCCCGGCCCGCCTGTTGGCCGTTGGCTGTTCACTGTTGGCTCTCACCTCTTATTATCGGCCAACCGGTGTTTGTAACGCCAGTTTGACGAGTTTATCGCACAGGGCCGGCATTTCGATGCCGGACTTTCTCGCCGCCATCGGCAGCAGCGAATGCGTCGTGAAGCCGGGCATGGTGTTGATTTCCAGCATCCAGGGCCTGTTTTGAGCATCAACGATGAAATCCACCCGCGACAGATGCCGGCAACCCAGCCCCCGAAAAAGGGTCACGGCATCACGTTGCATCGGTTCGGCGATCCCCGGAAGGACATCGAAACCGTACCGCGTGTCGTCCCGGCTGTATTTCGCCTGGTAGTCGTAAAACATCACACTTGGAATGATTTCAATGACCGGCAGGGCGCGGTCGTCGAAGATGCCCACCGTCATTTCACGCCCCCCGATGAACCGCTCGGCCATCACCCGCGGGTGGCGACCATGCAACTCGGCCCGCGCTTGGGTCACGTCTTGCTCGGCGTGGCAAATGAACACGCCGACGCTGCTGCCTTCGTTCAGGGGTTTAATGACCACCGGAAGTTGAAGTGTCAGCGCGTCGGACCGGGTAAGAATCTGCCAGTCGGGGGTGGGCACGCCCAGTTGCCGGGCGATCTGCTTGGTGGCGACCTTGTCCATCGCGGCACTGGCGGCCTTGCTGCCGCAGCCGACGAACGGCACGCCGCGCTGTTCGAGCAATTGTTGCAAAGGCCCGCCCTCGCCGAACGCGCCGTGCAGCACGGGGAACACCACGTCGAAGGTTTCATCAAGGGCGGAGGTGTCATCCGGCAGAATGTCGCGTTCAATGGTGCGATGACCGGCGGCCCGCAGAGCGCCGGCCACCTGGGCCGCGCTGACCAGCGAAACATCACGTTCGCGGTCCGGCCCGCCGCCGAGTACCAGTACGATGAGTTTGTCCGTCATAATGCACCTCCATGTGCTGTATTTGGTGATTTGGCGATGTGGTGATTTGGTGAAAGGGCGGTGCCCGTTTCGATACTGCTTCACGACATCGCGTGGCTCACCGTCTTTATTTCACCAAATCATACATCACCAAATCACCAAATCACTTTCGCCCCACACGGCGATTTCCGTTTCCAGTTCGATGCCGGTGGTTTCCACTACTTTGAATCGGACGGCGCGGATCAATCGCAACACATCGTCGGCGGAGCCGCCGGGGTGCAGCACCAGAAAATTGGCGTGACGGTGCGACACTTCCGCCCCGCCGAGGCGCAGGCCCTTGAGTCCCGCTTCGTCGATGAGTTGGCCGGCACCCTTGGCGGTGATGCTTTTCGGCGGGTTTTTGAACGTGCACCCCGCCGAGTGTTCAGCCAGCGGTTGTGTTGATTTTTTATACGCGAAAATCTCTTTCACTCGATCGCGCAACTTCACGGGGTCGGTTTCGGTCAGGGTAAAGGTCGCGCCGAGGATGATCGGCTCGGCGATGTCGGTGTGCCGATAGGCGAAACCGGCCTGCGTATGGGAGCGATGGACGGGTTGGCCCAGACGGTCGAGGCAGTGGACGGCGGCGGTGACGGAGCCGATGTCGCCATATTTTCCGCCGCAGTTCATATGGATCGCCCCGCCGACCGACGCGGGGATGCCCGCCAGCGGTTCCAGACCAGCCAGTCCGTCGCGGGCGGTGGTCATGATGAGTTTGGCCAGATCGACGCCTGCGCCGGCGATGATGTGCCGCTGTTCGCCCCCGGAAGTGGCGGGTGCGTATTCGATGTTGTTGAACGCGGGTGCGTCGAGTTGGATGACCAGGCCGGTGACACCGGTGTCGGCGACCAGGAGATTCGCGCCGCTGCCAAGGACGTACACGGGGACATCGCTGTCGGCGCAGCGACGGAGGAGAGCGGCGACCTGTTCGGGGCCGGTGGGATGCGCGAGACAGGATGCCGCGCCGCCGGTGCCGTACCAGGTGAGCGGGCCGATCGGGGCGTCGAAATCATGCGGCAAAGTCAGACCGGCGAACAGCGATTCGATTCGCCGGCGGATGACATCAGCGTTTGAAACCATGCGGGTAATGATATCAGCGCTTGGCGTGGGGGGCGTGGTCGGCTAGACTGTGGGGACAGGGTTCTGAACGTCAGGAACCGGTTTCGGGTCGCTACACTTTTTATGGAGACGCATCATGCGCACGACGATTTTGGCTGTGTTGGCGGTGGCTTTGTTGATGGCCGGCGGTTGCAAGAAGGAAGAGCCGAAGGCCCCGGCGACTGGCGATTTGCAGAAGCAGGCCGGTTCA
>JBAYVY010000258.1:0-5306 GCA_041674345.1 Phycisphaeraceae bacterium
CAGATGGTTCATCGGACAACTTCCGGGGACAACTTCCGGGGGCTGTTTCCGGGGGCTGTTTCCGGAAACAGCCCCCGGAAGTTGTCCCCGGAAGTTGTCCGATGAACCATCTGATGAACCACGGTTCCGTCTCATCGTGTCATGTGGGCCGGTCAAAACCCGTCTTGTGCCGCCAATGCCGCGACGCGCTGGCGCAGCGCTTCGGCCAGCGCTTCGCGGTCGCCCCCGGAACCCCCGGAACCCCCGGAACCCCCGGAAGGGGTGACGTTCAAATCGGCGAGTTTCAGCGGGCGGCCGAAGCGGATTTTACTGTGGCTGAAGCGGAAGAAACCGGCCCAGGTTTTGCCCTTGCCCGGCGTGTCGCTGATAAAGACCGGCACGATCACCGGGTCGGCCCGCTCAATGATGACCGACAGACCCGGCGCGAACGGACGCAGCGGCCAGCGCTCTTTTCCGATGCCGCCCTCCGGGAAAATACCGACGACACCCCCGCCCCCGGAAGTTGAAGTTAAGACTTCGATGGCTTGGCGCACACTGTGGCGGTCGTTGCCGCTGCGATCGACGAGGATGGGGTCGATGACGTACCAGAGGGGCGCGAGGATGCGGAGTTTCATTTCGCGTGCCATCAACCAGCGGACCTTGCGTTGCATCGCGGCCTGTATCAGCAGCGGGTCCAGACCGGCGGTGTGATTGGCGATCAGCAACAGCGGGCCGGTGCGGGGGACGTGATGTTGGCCGGTGACTTTCAGACGATGCAGACCGCTGACGTAGAGGCGATTCAGACGCCAGGTGAAGTTGTCGCTGGCGCGGGGCAGGGGGCCGCGCAGGACGTAGCGGCGGATGCCGAAGAAGGCGGTGAGCAGCAGCAGGGCGGAGAAGAGATGGGTGAGGGTGAGGATGCCTTCGTCGCTGTTGTTGATCCAGATGAAGAGGGAGACGCCCACGCCGCCGATGTCACCGGCGAGGTCTTTGAAACCCATGACGCGGCCGCGGAAGCAATCGGCGGCGAGCTGTTGGGCGAGGGTGTTGATGGTAATCATGAGGAACCCGCCGAACAGTCCGCAGCACACGGCCAGCGCGATGCCGATGTAGAGCGAGGGGACGATGGCCAGGAGCGAGAGGAAGACGGCGCAGCCGATCATGCCGACGGCGATGATGATTTCGCCGCCGGTGCGGCTGTTGAGCGTACCGAGGATGGCGGCTCCGAGGAGCATTCCCAGGCCGAAGCCGCCGCCGATGAGGGCGAAATCGCCGATGTTTCCGTGGTAGAGGTGGACGGCGATGGCGGAACCGGCGGCGAGGATGATGTGTGAGCCGGTCCAGAAGATGACGCTGATGATGGTGAGGACGAGAACGGGTTTGTGAGCGAAGACGTAGCGTGCGCCGTCGGTGACTTCGATGAAGGCCCCCGGAAGCGAGGTGGGGCGGGGTGCGTATTGTCTGGGGGGTTGGGCGGGGGTTTGGAGGAAGGGCCAGACGAAACCGAGGATGATGTAGCCGAGGGAACTGGTGAGGATGCAGGCGCGGATGGCGTGTTCGGCCAGACCGCCGCCGAGCGCGAAGCCCAGGAGGTTTCCGATGACGCCCATACCCAGGACCATGGCGTTGGCGCGTTGAAGGAGCGTGAAGCCGACGACGTTGGGGATGACGGAATTGCGTGCGGGGCTGAAGGTGGCGGCGAACATGCCGATGGAAAACATCATCAGCCAGATTTTCCAGGCGTGGGTGAGCAGGACGGTGGAGCCGAGGAGATGGAACTCGAACCATTTTTCATAGAGGCCGGGCACGGGGCCGGCGGCGTGTGGGGGCAGGAGGAAGAAGGCGAGGAGGATGATGAGGCCGCGTGATTCGTCGGCGACGAACATGATCCACTTGCGGGGCAGCCGATCGGCCAGCCAACCGGCGACCGGCCCCCAGACGACGTAGGGCAGGAAGAACCAGAAGTTGATGGCGGCGACGATGGCGGCATCGCCGAGGCGGACCTGCGCCATTTCGCCGGCGATGACGCCCTGACCGAGCATCACCGCCGCGGCGAGCATGGCCAGCCGGTCGGCCAGCCCGCTGGCGAACGTGCTGGACCAGAGGAAGTGGAAGCTGAGGTTCCGCGCGAGTGTGCGCGGAACGCCGGGGTGGAGCGGTGCGGTGGGGTTTTCGACCATATGGCAAGTTTAACAGGTGATATCGGGATATTCACGACGGCGTGGCTGCCCTGCTATTCCGGGTGTATGCCGATCGCCGCGATGGAACAGGCCTGCACCACGGTCAATCCCAATTCCTTCGCCCGCGCCACCAGAGCCGGCGACTCGCTGCCGGGGTTCAGCCACAACTCTTTGACATCCCCGCGGGCCGCCAGTTGCTCCACCGCTTCCAGTCCGAGCGCCGGGGGCAAGTACATCGACGCCCGGTCAATCGGCCCGTCGCCCGGCACACTGGCCGCATCGGCGTAACATCGCAATCCCTCGATCCGGTCAGCGCGCGGATTGACCGGCAGCACGACGTGGCCCTGGGACAAATACGCCCGCACCGCCTTGTTGCCGAACTTCTCCCGATTCGTCGAAGCGCCGATCACCATGA
The DNA here is from genome assembly GCA_041674345.1 of Phycisphaeraceae bacterium. Classification (GTDB taxonomy): domain Bacteria; phylum Planctomycetota; class Phycisphaerae; order Phycisphaerales; family Zrk34; genus JBAYVY01. The sequence goes on from JBAYVY010000258.1 coordinate 2,575, forward strand.
CACGCATGAGGAATCTCCGATGTGCGATGTGCGATGTTCAGTTCATCGCGAACCATCGCATCAGTTGTTGCGTCACCAGTTCATGCCCCCGGCGATTGGGGTGGTTGGACCACGACAACAGATCGTCCAACTCGCCGCTTTGCATGTATCGCTCGAACGCCGCGGAACTATCGGCCAGGCCCACCGCGTATTCCGCCGCCAGTTGTCGTATCTGATCGGCGTGCTTCGCCAGTTCGCCGCGATGGGTCTCCGCGCCATCCGCCCGGCAGGTGACATCGAACGTGGGTGTCAGCAGAATCACCTTGCACGAAGCGGCCAGCGCCTGTTCGATCATCTTGCGCCACGATGCGGCGGCTTGTTCGAGGCCGAGTCCGGGCCCGGGGGCGGGTCCGGGGGCGGGTCCGGGGGCGGGTCCGGGGGCGCGGTCGTTCAGGCCGTAGTCGATCGTCACCACATCGGGGCGATGGGTCAGCACGTCGCGAGCGAATCGTTCGCCGCCGGACCGGGAGTTTTCGCCGCCGATCGCCGTGACGATCACGTTCACCACCGCGAAGGGGAATCGCTGTTTGAGCGCGACGTGGAGCAGATGGGGATAGGCGTTGAAGGTATCGACCATCGGCGTGGCGAAGTAGCCGGCCGGCACGCTGTGGCCGTGACACACGATGTTGACCGCGCGATTGTCCGGCCACTGCCGCTTCAATGGCGTCACGATGTCCGACAGATACGACTGGGCATTGGCGATGCTCATGCCGCATATTGTGACCGCGCCCGCGCCGGGTGCAAGCGCCTCGCGCCTCACGCGCCCCGCATCCGACATGGCGCATCGCACATTGAACATTGGACATTCCTTTATTCCGTCTGTGCCGGTTATTCCGTCTGGTGTATTTGCGAAGGATGAAAAAGATCAGAGATCGCCTTGTGATTCGTTTCGACTGAATCGTAGGGTTGGTTCGGACGAAGTTACTGGTCGAGCGGCGACAAACGCGGCGTGACCGCTCCGCTTGCACAGGCGGGTTCGGCGGCCCGCCGTGCGATCCCCGCAGGAGGCGTTTAAGGATCATGTTCGGACTGACCCCGAAAAACCTCAGCCCCATCGGCGTCGATCTCGGCACCGATGCCGTCAAGCTCCTGCAAATCGTCTTCGACGATTCGCCCAAGCTCGTCGCGGCCGGCTGTCGCGCCATTCCATATGAAGTGCGCGCCGATCACGAAAAACGCCGCGACTTCCTCATTCACACCCTGACCGATCTGATCCGTGAAGCCGGCTTCCGGGGGCGGCGCGCCATCGCCTCCGTGCCCGCTTCCCTCAGCTACGTCCAGCACATCCGCCTGCCCAGGGGCGAAACCGACGATCAGCACGTCATCGACGAACTGCGCGGCAAATTGCCCGGCGACCCGGCCAACATGGTCATCCGCACCATCGACGCCGGTACGGTCATGGCCAACGGCGTCGCCCGGCAGGAAGTCATCTGCCTGGCCGTCGCGCGCCCCGTCGTGTTGCACCATATGGACATTCTTCGCCGCGCCAAACTCGATGTCGTCGGCATGCACTGCGAACCGCTGGCGATCCTCGAAGCGTTCGCCCATTTGTACCGTCGCGCCGGGGATGAAAAACGCACCACCTTCTTCATCGACATCGGCTCGCTGGCCACCAAGGCCATGATCGCGCACGGCAAGGGCCTGGCGTTCGCCAAAACGATCCAGGTCGGCGGCGAACACTTCGACCGGCAATACGCGCAGGAATTGCAAATCGAACTGGCCGAGGCCCGTCAGCGCCGACGCGCCATGGCCGGGCAGGTCGCCCCCACGCCCCATACCGTCATCATGCAGCAGCCGGTCGCCCCCGGCGGATATCCCGGGGGCGGGCCGTTCTGCGCCCCCGAACCGGAAATGCTCCCGCCCGGCGGTGAAATGCTCGAAGCGCTCATCGACGAACTTCAGCTTTGTCTGGGTTATCACGCTTCCATCCACCCCGATTATCCCGTTGAAAAACTCGTCTTCCTCGGCGGCGAAGCGCGACAAACCGCCCTGTGCAAACGCATCGCCGCCGCGCTGCGATTGCCCGCGCAGCTCGGCGACCCGATGGCACGCGCCGCGCGCGAACACACCGCCAAGCCGCCGGTCGGCGTCGATCTGCGCCAGCCCCAGCCCGCCTGGGCCGTCCCGCTCGGACTCTGCCGCCTGCCGGCCAACCTGTGAGGTTCCATTATGCCTAACGACCGCATGAGCTTTCTGCCCGAAGACTACATCGAACGCCGCGTCGAGACGCGAACCAACATCATCTGTCTGGCGCTGTTCGGCGTGGTGCTGGCCGGCGTGCTCGGCGCGTATTTCGTCACCAGCCGCCAACGCGCCGATGTCGTCAACCGTCAGCGTCAGATCGACGCCTCCTACGCCGAGGCCGCCAAACGCATCGCGCAACTCGACGTCCTTCAAAAATCCAAACGCGATCTGCTCCGCAAGGCGCAGGTCACCGCCACGCTCATCGAGCCGGTGCCCCGGTCCAATCTCCTGGCGGAACTGATTAACCGGATGCCCGCCTCGCTGTCGCTGCTGGAGTTTGAACTGGACAGCAAAAAAGTCATCGCCGCGGCCCCCGGTGGCGCCGCCGGCTCGGCGCTGTCCGCCGCCGCCAACGCCGCCGCGGCCAAAAACGGCAAAAAATCCGCCGCCGACGAACCGATCATCACCATTCCCCGCTACGAAGTGAAAATGCACCTGATCGGCGTGGC